>JAUWWJ010000002.1 GCA_030616935.1 Planctomycetaceae bacterium | reverse complement strand
TGCTGGCACATGGCTGTCGATTATCCGCGGACGAAGGGTGGGCATTGATGCTGATTCGATCATTGCCCTCGGGCTTGAGGTTTTCCTCGCTGGAATTGTCGGTGCGCGAATCTTTTTATCATTGAATATCATGAACAATTTTTTTCGCCTGACAAAAACCTGTTCCAATCATTTCTTGCGATCATCAATATTCCTGCGGGTGGTCTTGTTGTTTTTGGAGCTTTGCCTACGGCATCGTTGGCGGCATGGCTATTTTCCAGAAGAAGAAATATTCTAATTACTCAGCTTGCTGACTGCATTGCTCCGGGCCTCCTCATCGGTCTCTCACTCGGGAGACTCGGCTGTTTTTTAAATGGGTGCTGCTACGGTGGGCCCTGTGAACTTCCATGGGCCATGCAGTTCCCGGCTGGAAGTCCGCCATGGTTTGATCAGGTTAGTCGAGGATTAATTCCTGCCCCTGGCATTGATGGAAGTACTGTGCCGACACTTCCAATTCACCCAACGCAACTCTACGCTGCACTTGATGCAGCTATCTTGTCCATGCTGGCTATTACTTTTACACCTTTCGCTCGCCGAAATGGTGAGGTCTTTGCGCTGGTTATCACTCTTCATCCAATCTCACGAATTCTGCTTGAAGAAATTCGAATCGATGAACCACCCGCCCTCGGCACACCACTCTCAATATCTCAATTGATGTCAGTCGCGATTCTCATCTGTGCGGTAGTGTTCTGGTGGTGGCTTTCAATGCAACCGCAGCAGGCATTAGAGACAACGCGTAAGGAACATTGAACGTAACCCTTCAGATCAGAAAACCAGGAAATCTGTCATCGAGCCGTCTATTGTGAGGATCCGATGTCGAGAAGATGAGCCACTTGTCGTCGAATGACCAGAAGCTATCGATGGGCCTCCCTCAGTCACCGTGCAAGTCACTGATCACCACCAAGTGGCGTTTACCCCACCAACACACAGATCCTTGCACTGTGTCGTTGTGGAAAGTCCGCAAACCGCCCATTTTGTGATGGGAGTCACAAAACCTGTGAGTTTCGCACAGGGGATCGCTCGCTGACAAAAATACTGGAAAAACGAAAAAACAGCCGAATACGCCTCCTCACCTCCGCAGAAGGGGGGCGTTTTAACGTCTCTTCCGAGTACCAAAGCTCTTCCGAACAGGAAAACCTTGCCTAGAAGACGACTCAGACCGAATCCCTCGGGAAAAAAACAAGCCATTTATGGTGGAAAGATATAGACTCTAAAGAAGAACATGGTTAATTTTTCATCGTGTCCGTCAGTTCGTTCAGTACACATACGGTTCAATTGACTGACGCATTGCTTCATCAGACGCCATCTAAGCTCCTAGGCTCGCGATGGCAACCTGATGGATACCGATCGTCGTCATTCCCAGTATTGTCTCCTCAACAGGTTCACTTGAGCCCATATGTCTCAACGACCCGGATTCTACGAGCGATATAGCGTTTGGATTCTCGCTATCCTTGTCTTTTTGCTTCCCATGGTGGTTGTGGGCGCAATCAAGGCCAAAGGCAATAATCGTAATGACGTAAAGGGTTGGCTGCCTCTGGAGTACCCAGAGACCAAGACGTATCGCTTCTTTCGTGAGAATTTCCAGGGTGAAGAATTTATTCTCGTGAGCTGGGATGGCTGCACGATGGATGATCCACGGCTTGAACTACTTGCCAGAAAGTTGCTGCCGCCTCCCGAAGAGGCCTCCCGAATTAGTCGAACAATCTTTTTCAAAACAGCTCAGACTGGCCCCCGCGCTGTTGAGCAGATGACTGAAGAGCCGCTCAACCTTGATCCTGAAGAGGCGGTGGACAGACTGACTGGTGCACTTATCGGTGATATCGATTCACAAGATAACCCGACCGTCGAAGATGACAGCACTGACACTTTGACAGAGGCCGAATTAGATGACCTTCAAACGTGTCTTGTCCTGACACTGTCCGATGCAGCTCGAGCAAACCTCCATGGTGCAATCGACACAATAAAAAATGTTGCGGTCGAAGAGTGTGGTATTCCGGAAGAAACGATCCATATGGGTGGGCCACCCGTTGATAATGTATCAATCGATCGCGCGGGACAGACCAGTGTCACATTACTCTTTGGCCTTTCACTTGTTGTCGGATTCTTTGTGAGTTGGTGGAGCCTCAAAAGCAAAATGCTTGTTGGGCTTGTGCTCGCATCAGGCGTTTACAGCATGTTCGCGAGTCTTGCGATCGTGTGGTATTCGGGATACCCCGTTGATGCCATCCTGCTTACGATGCCCTCTCTTGTCTACGTCGCAACAACGAGTGGTGCAATCCACCTTGCAAACTATTATCGCGATCAGTTGGCTGAAACAGGAGTGCTTAAGGGTGCTGCCGGTGCTTCGGTTCGTCATGCTCTCCTACCACTTTCTTTAGCTACAGGCACAACTGCCGTAGGCTTGGCAACGCTGGCGGTGAGTGTCCTTGTACCGATCAAAATGTTTGGCATCTTTTCAGCGATCGGTGTTGTCGTAAGTTTCGTCATTTTGATTACGCTTATGCCTGCATGCCTCGAGCTTTTTCCGCCAAAGCTGCGCCTTGGTGCAGCTTCCAGTGAAGAAGACGATGACTCATGGCGTCCAATCGAAGAGAGTCCATGGTGGGGTGTTGGTCAGTGGATCACAGAACACAACATTGCAATAGCCACAATTTGTCTCCTCGTCATGGCAGGCATTGGCTATGGCATGACCCGTGTCGAAAGTAGCGTTCAGCTCATGAGGCTATTTTCTCCTCAGGCTCGAATTCGACAAGATTATCGTTGGCTTGAGAAAAAACTTGGGCCACTTGTTCCAATGGAAATACTCATTCGCTGTGATCAAGAAAAATGTGACCTCAATTTCCTTGAGCGAATGGAACTCGTAGATGAAATACAGCGTGAGATTGGTGAACTCGGCGAGGTTGGAAGTTCTTTATCAACCGTCACCTTTGGCCGGAGTCTTGACGTCGGCGGTGGCGGCATTGGCGGCGCGGCAGGCCGGGTATTTGGACTGAATGCACGAACACGACGCAGCGTGCTCAACAGAAGACTTGTCGCCCATCGTGATGAATTTCTTGATGGCGACTACCTTCGCGAAGCAAAGGTAGTCAGTGACGAAGGAACCCGTGAACAGGAACTGTGGAGAATCAGTGCTCGTGTCAGTGCTACCAAAGAAGTCGACTACGCAGACTTTAAGCGTGACCTCCAATCAAAGATCGATCCTATTCTGGCCAGCTACCAATCTGACGGCACGCAGGGAATTTCTGTTGACTACACTGGTCTTGTACCACTGGTCTACAAAGCACAACATTCTTTGCTCGATGGGCTTATCGCGGGCTTCATTAGTGACTTTGCAATTATTGTTCTAGTCATGGTGCTCCTTTGCCGGGCTGCCTCCGCGGGGCTTGTGCTATTACTTCCTGCCGCCTTTCCAGCTGTTGTTGTTTTCGGAGGAATGGGTTGGGGTAATGAACTCCTTAAGAGTTTTGGAACAGGAAATCTTCTTATCGATATCGGCACCGTAATGGCTCCTTGCGTTGCACTCGGTGTTACCGTCGACGACGTTGTTCATTTCATGCTTTGGTTCAGACGAGGCATTTCTGACGGCATGGACCGTAAGCAAGCAACCATGCTGGCCTACAAAGGCTGTGCTCGAGCGATGTATCAGAGCTGGGGGGTCATTGGTATTGGTCTGTCAGTGTTTTCACTCTCACCGTTTGGTCCAACACAACGATTCGGTCATATGATGCTTTCCATGCTAACTGTTGCATTGGTTGGAAACCTTGTATTGCTTCCAGCACTTTTGGCTGGGCCACTGGGTGACATTTTTGGATGGAGCGTTCTCCGCCTGAATAAAAAGAAGGCTGAGAAAAACAGCCAACGTAAGGTGAAAGCTGAGGCAGGAACAGATGCTCTTCCGCAGCCTCACGTGTTGCCAGAGCCGGCAACGAAGCAGGTTGTTCATGCCTGAGAACGATGTGGCCCCAGCGGCACTTTCCGGGGCCACTGTCTTCATAAAGCCCAAGCGTGCTCGCCCATTTTTTGGCAGACATCCATGGGCTCTTGATTCAGCAATATTGCGTGTCGATGGCAATCCCGACAGTGGCGATGTGGTTGATGTTGTAACCCACGACGGCAACTTCATTGCCCGAGGCCTATGGAATGCATCGAGCCGAATTCGAGTCCGATTGTACGCCTTTATGCAGGATCAGGCTCTTGATCACATATTCTGGAATGCGCGCATTGAAAATGCAGTTGCCTTACGGCAACAACTCGGCCTTTTTTCCAAGAAAACTGGCTGCCGGCTCATAAACAGTGAGGGTGACAATCTCTCTGGAGTCATTGTGGATCAATATGGACCCTACCTCGCGGTACAGGTGACGGCACTCGCCATGGCTGAACGACTCGACATGATCTGCGACAGCCTTGAGCGCATTGTGCAACCCAAAGGTATCCTGCTTCGTGGTGCCGAACGAGGGCTAGGGAAACTTGAAGGCCTTCATTTACCTGATCGATTGCTCCGTGGTGAACCACCTGATGGACCAATCTTTGTTGAGGAACACGGTCTTCGCTTTGGTGTCGATCTTACCGAAGGACAAAAGACTGGCTATTACTTGGACCAAAGAGAAAATCGACAAGCTGCAGCACGCTATGCGGCGGGGCGGCGGGTGCTCGACATGTTCTGCTACTCCGGAGGTTTTGGAGTAGCGTGCGCCGTTTCCGGAAATGCCAGTTCGGTTTTATCTGTCGATTCAAGTATCAAAGCAATTTCACTGGCACGAGCAAATGCAGAACTTAATAATGCGACAACAATGACGGTTGAGCAGGCCGATGCCTTTGAAAAGCTCGCATCTCTTGAGGAAGAGAATGCAAAGTTTGGCATGGTCGTACTTGACCCACCAAAGTTTGCCCGCAGTCGAGCATCTGCCTCTGACGCGCTTCGAGCATATCACCGAATTAATCGTCTTGGCGTCGATCTGCTTGAACCTGGTGGGATTCTGGTGACGTGCAGTTGTTCTGGAGCGATCACCCGCGATGACTTTCTCATGACGCTTTCAGCGGTTGCCCAACGAAGCGGTCGGACTCTACAACTTCTCGAGTTCCGTGGCGCTGCGCCTGACCATCCGGTCAACCTCCACTGTTTGGAGGGAGAATACCTAAAGTGTGTTATCGCTCGAGTGCACTAAGACAGGGCCGTAACGCACTACGCGACTTCACACCTTCTTGATCCGGGTAAACTCGTCAATCGTAACGGTTGTTAATTCTCCGTCATCTCTGGCAAGGATGAGCACGTCACTATAAACCTTGTCGTCTGCGTTTCGCCGAAAATGAAGTCCGTGACGACGACGCTCCCGCCGTAACACCTTTCCGACAGTAGTCGTACTCCACGTGGCGCTTGAACCAACTGTCACACCATGCACCACCTCAACCTGATCCCCAGGCTTCAAATGGTCATACACTTCACGCAATTCCTGCTCTGCTGTGTTCATACTTGGAACCCTAGCTGGTAGTACCACGAACCGAACGATCCCACAACGGTCGTATTCATCGGAACCTACCGGATTGACTCAAACTTCTTTTGAATCGATCCATTTCATCATCTTCCTCAAGTGGCGACCCGTTTCGGTCAACTTATGCTCCCGTTCACGACGACGCGTAGCCTTGAACATGGCGGCTCCAGCTCGATTTTCAAGAATCCAGTCTCTCGCAAATTCACCCGTTTGAATCTCTTCAAGAATCTTCTTCATTTCGGCTCGGGTTTCATCAGTAATTACACGATTTCCTCGAGTGTAGTCGCCGTATTCAGCTGTATTGGAAACACTATATCTCATGTATTCCAAACCACCCTGATAAAGAAGATCGACGATTAATTTCATCTCATGAAGACACTCGAAATACGCCATCTCGGGCTGATAGCCCGCTTCAACCAAGGTGTCAAAGCCAGCCTTGATCAGTTCTGATATTCCGCCACAGAGGACCGCCTGTTCACCAAACAGATCGGTTTCGGTTTCTTCCGCGATTGTCGTCTCGATAACACCACCACGAGTGCCACCAACACCTTTCGCGTAAGCCAACCCGATCTTTTTTGTCTCCTCCGAGGCCCCTTCACCAAGTGCAATGAGACAGGGAACACCGCCCCCTTTTTCGTACTCACTTCGAACGAGATGACCAGGACCTTTTGGTGCTACAAGAAGAATGTCATGGCCCGGGGGAGGCTCGACCTGATTGAAGTGAAAATTGAATCCGTGACTCGCCATAAGAACCGCACCAGCCTTAAGATTTGGCTTGATTGACGTCTTGTAGACATCGCCCTGTAGCTCATCCGGCAAAAGAATATTCACAACATCTGCCTGCTTCACTGCCTCTTCCACAGAGAGTGGTTCAAAGCCGTGACTTTTCGCTAGATCAAAATTTGGTCCACCGGGCCGTTGTGCAACGACGACATTCAGACCACTGTCACGTAGATTCTGTGCCTGAGCATGACCCTGACTTCCATAACCAATAACCGCTATTGTTTTGCCTGAGAGAACGGCCAAATCAGCGTCAGAATCGTAGTAAATTGTAGCTGGCACGGGGGGCTCCTTTTGAACCAAAGTGAAATCGAAAGTTTAGTTTTACGGTATTTGTCACATGCAAGAACCCCTCATACTTCGATGAAAAGCAGGTTCTTAAAATAAGTTAACTGGCGTTCGCTGACTCTGTATCGGAGTTATCACAACTTGGGCTACAACCTCGGACCATTGCAATCCTACCTGTTCGAACCAACTCAATAATGCCCAATGGACGAATCATATCGATAAACGCCTCAATTTTATTTTCAGTTCCAGAAATCTCAACAATCACACTGTCGGTGGCAACATCAACAACTCGTCCACGAAATATTTCTGCCAATTCCCTGACATTTGAGCGATCCTGTCCAGCCGAGGCTGATATTTTTACCAGCATGAGATCTCGTTCGACATAATTTCGTGAACTGATGTCATCGACGCTCACCACTGTGACAATTTTTTCGAGTTGCCGGCGAACCTGCTCCTGAACTCGATTATCACCTCGCAGCACAAAAGTCATCCGTGAAAAACCAGGATTCTCAGTCTCCCCAACTGCGAGGCTATCAATGTTATAGCCACGGGAAGCAAGCATTCCCGATATGTGGGCAAGTACACCAGGAACATTCTGGACGGTTGCAGAAAGAACGTGTCGCATCAGCATGGCCTCAGCCTGGGAGTGCCATGCCGGCCTGCTGGCGTCTACCCTACGGGTGAAATTGAGTATTTGACCGAATTGATCAGTCTAATTTCGATCCTAGGCTGAATTCAAGCCACTTCCTTCATGAAAGCGCACCCCGTTCACCTCAGACAACAACGCAATGGATTGACAAATGACAGAAAACACCGATATTTGCAGTACTCGCTGGAGTTCATTCTTGGAGTCCGGGCAGTCGTGTCGCCCAATGCTGGTGCACGGATTTTTCAGATACCAACAGAAAGTGAACCTTTTATCGTGTCGAATGTCCTCGCTCAAGAATTAATCGAAGCTGGTGTCCACTTTGGCCATCGCTCGAGCCGCTGGAACCCAAAAATGCGGCCCTACATATTTGGTCGCAAAAACCTGATTCACATCATTGATGTCCGCGAAACGATTCGTGGTCTTCTCCGTGGAAAGAAGTACCTGAAGCAAGTTGCTGCAACCGGCAGCCTTGTTCTGTTCGTTGGAACCAAACGACAGGGACAAGAAGCCATCTCGCGTGAAGCCGAGCGCTGTGGAATGCCCTACGTGAGTGAACGCTGGCTTGGTGGCACGCTGACTAACTTCCGTACGATTCGTAATCGATTGGCTCGGCTCGAGGAACTAGAGGAATTACTTCCCTCTGATGCCTTCCATAACTATTCGAAGAAAATGCAGTCTTCGTTGCGACGAGAGCACAGAAAAATGCTCCGTAATCTTGGTGGTATCCGCACTCTTTCCCGTCTACCAGAATGTCTGATTGTCTTTGATCCGAAGAAAGAAAAAAACGCAATCAGTGAAGCTCGCAAAATGGGAATCACAACCGTTGCTCTCATTGATACCGATTGCGATCCGGACGTCGTTGATCTTCCTATTCCCGGAAATGACGATTCCATTCGCTCGATCGAACTCGTCGCTTCTCGGCTGGCCGATGCTATCCTTGAAGGCAAGGCGGACGTCGCAGAGAAAAAACAATCAAAGGATGAGGGTGCCAGTTCGGAAACAAAGCCTGCGAAGCCTGCACCAAAAGCTCGCGGGAATGTCACGCCACCTTCTCCAAAACCTGCAAAGACTTGATTCACAAGACCGCATAGCCGGTCTTGTACTTTTGTAGTTACTAGAAGACGTGTGTAGTTGGCTTCGAACGTCACACCACACCCCTTCAACAAGTTGACTTATTTTGCTTTTCAACACAATCTCCCACACGACATGAGGACTTAAGAACAATGGCAGCAGTCACAGCCGCCGCAGTGATGGCACTGCGAGAAAAAACTGGTTTACCAATGATGGAGTGCAAAAAAGCTCTCACTGAATGTGGTGGCGACACAGAACAAGCCGTTGAATGGCTGAGAAAGCAAGGTGTCAAAACGCAAGCAATGCGAGCTGATCGTGAAACTTCAATGGGCCGGCTCGCCATCTACACTGATCTTGAAAAGGGTGTTGGGGCTCTTGTCGAACTAAAATGTGAAAGTGCACCAGTAGCAGGCAGTCCTGATTTCAAGGATTTCGTGAACGATATAGCGAAAACACTTGCCCTTGGATCTGGTGCCACTTCACCAGAAGAACTCCTGAGTCAGAAGAGCCAAGCTCATCCTGATAAAACTCTTGGAGAGATTAAGGACGATCTGTTCAATCGTATGCGAGAAGTTTTTGAACTTTCTCGAATCTGCCGAATCGATGCACCTTGCGGCGGTTACGCTCACCATGATGGCTCGAAGGCAGCCCTTGTTGAGGTCACTGGTGAAACGACTGGCCCTCAAGCAGCAGAAGTCGCAAAAGATGTGGCGATGCATATTGTGGCATTGTCACCCAAGGCAATTGTTAAAGAAGATCTGGATCAATCAATTGTTGATAAAGAACGTGAGATTCTAACAGAGGCTGCAAAGCAGGAAGGCAAGCCCGAAAATATCATTCAAAAAATGATTGAAGGCCGACTTCGCAATTTCTTCAGCCAGTGTGTTCTTCTTGAGCAGCCCTTCGTCAAAGATGACAAGCAAAGCGTTGGAAAACTTCTGAAGAGTGTTGGCCTGAATGTCAAACGAATGGAGCACTGGAAAATCGGTAGTACCGATTAATGTGTCGAGTGAATAGAAACGCAGCTCAGCATTTGACCCACCTCACCTTCTCTTTTTTTTTGGCTATACATTCAAAGTAGATTTCATGCCATCTGATCCTTACCGACGAGTACTCTTGAAGCTTTCAGGAGAAAGCTTTTCTCATGCTGGTGAACGTGGCATTGCGATGGAAGAGGTTCTTCACATCGCAAATCAGACTGTGCAGGCAGCTGCTCGCGGAACACAGCTGGCCGTCGTCATAGGTGGTGGCAATATCCTTCGGGGCGCCTCCTTCACGGCAGGGAACAGCGGTGTTCAGGAAGCGACCGCTCACTATATGGGCATGCTAGCAACTGTGATTAATGGCTTGGCATTGCAAGATGCAATCGAAACACTTGGTGTTGAAACTCGCTTAATGACTGCTATCCGAATGGACGGTGTTGCCGAACCATACATTCGCCGCAGAGCACGACATCATCTCGACAAAGGTATCATTGTCATTTTGGCCGCAGGCACTGGAAGTCCATTTGTGACAACAGACACAGCCGCGGCCCAGCGTGCACTTGAACTAGAAGCGGATATCTTGATGAAGGCGACTCGTGTCGATGGGGTTTATTCAGATGATCCTGAGAAAAACCCTCATGCAGTCCTCTATCGTGATCTTACGTTCCAGCAGGTGCGCGAACAAAACCTGAGGGTGATGGACGCGACCGCAATTTCACAATGCATGGAACACAACATGCCTATTCTCGTGTTTAATTATCGCAAAGACGGCAATATCGAGCGAGCAGTTGCCGGTGAAAAGTGTGGCACGCTGGTAAGTAGTCGTGAGGAGACTACTTAGAGTGAGCAAAACTTGCTCTCTGGTGGCAGGTGGGTGACAATCCATGTCAACAAAAGTCTGTTCGTAGAACCAATTCCTCTTGTTTTGGGGTAAGGAGAAAAGAAAATGGCAGCCGATGAAATTCTTCTTGGTGCAGAAGAACGAATGGAAAAAGCAGTTGATGTCTTTCGGAACTCACTAACCGGAATTCGTACCGGTCGCGCAAATCCAGGGCTGGTCGATTCATTACGTGCTGAAGTCTATGGATCACCTACACCAATCAAATCCTTGGCAAATGTTGGGGCACCTGAACCAAATCAGATCGTTATTCGACCCTTCGATCCAGGAACAATTAAAGACATCGAAAAAGCAATTCAATCAAGCGATCTGGGTCTTAACCCCCAAAGCGATGGAAGAGTTATACGTATTATCATTCCATCGCTTTCAACTGATGTTCGTAAGAAAATGACTGCTCGTATTAAAGAACTTGCAGAAGAAGCTCGCGTCTCAATCCGAAACGTACGACGCGATGCAAACAAGGCTGCTGATGGTGAGAAAAGCAGTGGTGACATGACTGAGGATGAGTGCAACGGGACAAAAGAAGATGTTCAGGACCTCACGAAAAAGTTCGAGGGTCAGGTAAGCGATCTTGCAAAAGCAAAAGAAACTGAAGTAATGGACAATTAACCGGATTACTTTTCGGAGAGATTTGAGTCAGACAGGCAATATGAAAACTTCTGACGATACCATTCCCGTTCGGCTGACCAATATTGTCAAGCGATATGGACGACGAACTGTGCTTGATGGTGTTTCTCTCGACGTTACTCCTGGTGTGACTGGTCTTGTTGGACCGAATGGCGCGGGTAAGAGCACCCTTGTCAGATCAATTCTTGGACTCGTCCGACTTGCAAGTGGCCAGGCACGTGTTTTTGGGCATGACCCCTACCGGAAACCTCGTCGTGTTCGTCAGATTGTTGGCGTTGTTCCAGAAGATGAATGCACTATTCCAGGCTTATCCGGCGTTGAAATGGTTCGATATGCCGCCCGTCTGTCGGGCCTGCCGGGCACTGAGGCGCTTCGAAGATCCCATGAAGTACTGGATTGGTGTGATGCTGGCCAAGAGCGTTATCGGCCAGTCGAAACACTTTCGGTTGGCACGCGACAAAAAGTTTCTTTTGCAGCGGCTATCGTTCATGATCCTGATATGGTGATTCTTGATGAACCGACAAACGGTCTCGATCCAATTGAGCGGCGAGCAATGCTTGGGCGTCTCACCACACTTGCGAAAGACCACGGGAAAACAATATTTGTCTCAACCCATGTTCTTCCCGATGTGCAGGCCATCTGCGACCGGGTTGTTGTGCTTGCTCGGGGTCGTGTTCAACTCGCTGACACCATTGAAGCACTTACTAAGCCTCCACAGCCTGAGCACCACCTTGCTGGCTCTGGGCCACTCGAAAAACTCGCAATAAAACTTTCCGAGCGTGGTCTACCTGCTCGTGTGGAAGCAAATGAGACCGAGTCAATCATTTCCCTTGTGTCGCCAAAATCAGAAAAAATCCGTGATGTTTGGTCTGCAGCAGCTGAAGTTGGAGTGCGTATTCGTTCCCTCGCGCCAGCAACTCGACCACTTGAAAATATTTTTATCGATACACTGCGACGATCGGACCAAGACCAACACAAGACCACGCAAGGAGACCGTTGATGCCATTGCAGGATGTCGGTTACCGTGCTTGGAACAATGAACGGTGTGGTCCATCGTCAACAGTCTGGGTTATTGCTTTCACTGGGATTCGGCTGGCCTGGGAAAGCCGCTGGCTTCGTCGGATGGTCTTTTTCGCATGGAGCCCGGCACTTCTTTTTGCAGCTAGTTTCTTCGCATTTGAACAAGCTGTTGATGAGGGACGGCTGACCTCACTTGGAACAGCCGCACAACGCGGTCGAAATCTTGATGGCATTGGAATGCTGGGGACTGTTCTTGCTGATGCTCTTGGTGGTAATACTGATGAAGTGGATGTTGAGCAGACCCGCCACCTTGTCTGGAGTCGCCTCTTATTAGCCTTCATGCGAGCGCCGCAGGCAGTGCTCCTTGCGGCTGTTGTTGGCTTAGTTGCTCCAACACTGATTTCACGTGACTTAAGAGCAAAAGCATGGCTAATCTATTTCACCAGACCTGTAGGCCGCACAGAGTACATACTCGGCAAGTTTCTCATTCTCCTTTTGTTAGTTCTTGTGATCACCATGCTGCCCGCACTCGCGCTATGGCTCACTGGTGTTCTGGTAAGCCCAAGCGTTTCAGTTGCGTTTGAGACATGGGATTTACCAATTCGAATTATCACCGCAAGCTTCATTCTGGCCATTCCGACAGTCTTGCTAGCACTTGCTTATTCATCACTCACAACTGAGAGTCGAATTGCAAGTTTTGCATGGTTCGCCACATGGGTTGCATGCTGGATTGCACATGGTGCTCTCACAACCGCAGATCTTGTTGCCAATTCGCAGGATGGTGGCGTTTATTCGATGGAATCGACGACAGAGGAGGGGGCAAACCGTAATTCGAAAGCACGAGTCTCTCCAATCCGGCGTAACTTTCGTTGGTTTGCCCGTGCTGCGGGCATCGATGCCACGCTCGATCGATGGGCTTGGGTCTCTCCGTATCATGCACTTGGGGCCGTCCAGGCAGCAATATTTGGAATTGATACACGGCTTCTTTCCTGGTGGCCATCGTCAATAACATTACTTGTAATGAGTGCTGGCAGTTTATTTATTCTGGCCTGGAGGATAACCGCTCCTGCGTCGAGTTAATCCAGATATTTCACCCATTCAACTACTATGCTTTCTCTCCAGAACGTAACGAAGCTCTACGGCACTGTCATTGGCGTCAACGATGTCTCAGCAGAACTTGGGCAGGGAGCACACGGACTTCTCGGTCCAAATGGTGCTGGAAAAACAACGCTGCTTGGACTCATTACTGGTCAGCTCCGCCCAACTATCGGATCTGTAAATGTGTTTGGTAAGGCTCCTTTTGGAAACAGACGCATTCTTTCGCGAATTGGATACTGTCCGGCAGCCGACCTCACAGAACGTAATGCGACACCACGAGAATGGGTCACATACCTCATGCGCTTAAGTGGTTTTGACATAGCTGAGGCTCCCCGAAGAGCTGCACGCGCGCTCGACGAAGTCGGCCTTGGTGAAGCATGCACCCGTCCACTGTCAACACTTTCAAAAGGTATGCGACAACGCGCAAAACTAGCTGGTGCATTTGCCCACGACCCCGATCTACTGGTTCTCGATGAGCCATTTGATGGTCTCGATCCTGTTGCCCGACACGACCTCGTTAATCTCGTGCGAACGTGGGCTCAGACCAGAAGTCTCATCGTAGCAAGCCATCTACTCCACGAAGTAGAGGCCTTACGGGCTGATCTCGCTGTCATCCTTGGAGGACGGCTCGTTGCCAACGGTTCCGCATCAGAAATCCGTGAGCTTGTCGACGCATTGCCTACAGAGGTCAAATTCAAAACGTCATCTGTCGAAAAACTCGCTCAAATAGCGTGTACTGCTGGTGTCGTTGAAACACTCCATATGCCCGATGAAGACACCCTCGTGATTGGTACAAGACAAGCTGGTCTTCTCGCAGATATGGTTGCCAAAGCCGTTGATGACGGTCTTGTTGTTCACGAAGTTATTGCTGAAGACAGAACACTTGAAGGCATCTTTAGTCGGCTGATGAAACTGCACCGGGGAGTTGAACAGTGAAAGATTCTCCGCAAATAGCTGACGCTCATGATCTTTCTCAGAGCCGTCCTCCTGAGGACAATTGGTTTGCAGCCATTCGGGCAGTCACCGGCTTTCAGCTCAATCGGTTAATGACGCGACCTCGTCTTGCTATGGGACTAGTTGGCGCTCTTTTTCCAGCGGCAGTAATGTTCGCCGTTATTCGCACGGCGCCAATCAACCGAGACATGACTGTTGCAATGATATACGTACTCATTCCTGAGGCTCTTTGTGTCCTTGGGCTTCTTGTAACAATGTGTCCGGTTGTTGCTGATGAGCTTGAGCGAGGAACATGGATTCATGTGGCCGTACGACCGGGTGGTCGACAAAGTCTGCTTTTAGGCACATTCGCAGCCGCAGTCATTTGGACAGGGGGTGTCTCTCTCGTAGCGCTAATGCTGACGCTCCTTATTTCCCAACCAACCCAGCCAATTGGACTTGTTGTGATGTTCACCGTTCTCATTGGAATGTCCTGCGTTGGGCGGGCAGCCTTGTTTGCTCTTCCAGCCGTTATTCTGCCAAAGCGAGCCCTTATTGCCAGCGTTGGAGTCGCCTTGGTCGTTGAGTATTTTGCCGGTTTACTACCGGCTGTTGTCAATCAATTTACAGTCAGTTTACGTTTACGAAGTCTGCTTGTTGAATGGATGGAATGGCGTAACGATCTACCAATCGAAATGACTCTTTTCGTTGATGATTATTCGGCACCCGTCCAGATACTAGCTGTTTGCATTCTTGTATTCATACTCCTCACAACGGCAGGGTTTATTCTCAATCGCCGACAGTTTCCACCAAGTGTAGAGAACTAATCAATGGAAAAAACTGCTGAGATTTCGGATGAGCCAGTCATCCAAATCGATAATCTCGTAAAGGAATATAAGAGCAGTGACGGAACGATTATTCGGGCTGTAAACAACGTCTCAATGTCTGTTGCACCTGGTGAAATTGTTGGGTTACTCGGCGCAAATGGAGCTGGGAAAACAACAACACTTCGTATTATTGCGACTCTCCTGCAGCCAACATCTGGTCATGCCCAGGTCTGCAACCATGACAGTATCACCGACCCCGTCGGAGTGCGACAGTCGCTGGGATATGTATCAGCCACAACTGGTGTACCTGATCGTCTGACGGCACGTGAATTACTCACCTCTTTTGGGCGGCTTCATGGTCTTGAAGAAGATGCTATCAAAGACCGTCTCGACTGGCTGATTACGACACTCTCCCTACGTGATTACATAGATCGTCCTGCGGGAAGACTTTCCTCCGGACAACGCCAACGAATTTCACTCGGCAGAGCACTTGTTCATAATCCACCGGCACTTGTTTTAGATGAACCAACAAATGCTCTTGATGTTGTCGGTTCACGTGATTTGCTTGACACACTGGATCGTCTTCGAGAAGGCGGGCATGCCATTTTGTTATCAACACATCGCCTGCATGAAATTGAACATCGATGCGATCGATTTGTCATTATCGACAAAGGCCATATTGTCGCCGTCGGCACCCGCGATGAACTTGTTGGAAATTCTGGAGAGCTTGAAGATGCCTTTTTTCATGCCATTGAGCAGGGGGCGCGTACATGAATCGTAACGCCAATCCTCTTTGGGCTGCCTTAGCACTCGCTCGTCGTGATTTACTTGAATTTTTGCGAGACCGAAGAACAGTTGCTGTCACACTCCTTTTACCAATGATCACGTATCCGCTGGTCGCCCTATCAAGTTCTCTTGGTGTTCGGACTGGCTTAAAAACAACTGAAGAACGACAATCAGCAACGCCACTGTCACTTGTTCTCAGCGGACCAGAAGCTCCTCGTTTGGCGACTCGTCTCGGAATGGTTCTTCTTGCTGCAGAAGATAATGAGCCATCCGGATGGCCGAGTGATGTCTTCGCTGAAATTGAACCACCACGAAAAGCAAAGGAACTCCTTGAATCCGGAAAAGTTGATCTGTGGATTAACGTTCCGAATGGATTCACAGAAGAGCTGGCGGAATTCAATACAGTCAATCTAACTGCACATGTTTCTGACAAGTATCCTGCAAGTGAAAAAACACGCTCACAGTTTGAATCTCTTATTGAAAGTTTCGCAACACAGGTACGTGAAGAACGAATGGGAGTTGCCGGAGTTCCCTTAAGCCTTTTTGATCCCATTCAGCTGATGTTCGAGGGAAAAGATCCAGAGACCGTAGTTGCCGACCGAAGAATTATGGCTCCCGTTGCAGGAGCGATCCTCGTACTGCTTTCCGTACTGACAATGACTGGGTCTTTTTACCCTGCTATCGATGCCATTGCTGGTGAAAAAGAACGGGGAACAATTGAAACACTTCTTATCGTGCCTTGTCGGACACAAGACATTGTCTTCGGCAAATACCTTGCCATTTTTGGTGTCACCCTTGCTACTCTTGCCGCAAATGTTATTTCGATTTTTCTTACAATTCTTGTCTCTCTGAAATATTTTCCTGATGGTTCTACCGATTACTATCTGCAAAATATTGGACTCGGGTCTCTGATAACCCTTCTTTCATTCATTGGTCTTTCATCGGTAGCATCAGCGATGAGTCTCGCTGTAACAACTGCTTCAAAAAGCATGAAAGAGGCACAAAACACACTGACTCCTGTCATCCTACTTATCAGTGCACTTGCAGGAGTGTCCCTCATACCTGGGATCAGCCAGAATCGACTTGTGCCAATGGTGCCCTACACGGGTCAGATTGTTGTTTCACAGAACGCCCTAACACCTCCACCGACTAAACAGGAAGTTATTTCTAAATCGAACCAAACTGACGGAGAGTCTTCTTCCGTCATGATGAGTCCAATCGCCGGTATTACGCCACTCCTGCTGACACTCTTTTCCAGCGTTGCAGTGACTTGGGTACTCCTTCGTGGAACAACAGCAATGCTAACCGACGAAGACCTCCTGTTTCGTGGACCGGATGCCGCAAGTGGTTTTAGCCGTCCTGCACCTCGACTGATACCTGGCATTATTCATGGTGGCATTGCCCTTGTACTTGGCCTTGCTGGTCTCTGGTACGTCCAAGGACTCAGCCCAGAAAGCATTGTCTTTGCAATACCCGTTCAACAACTCGCCGTTGTTGCCCCTCTAGCCATTCTTCTCTTGTGGCAGCGGGTAAATATCAAAAGAACTTTTTCTCTTTACTGGCCAGGGTGCGGGTCAAGTTGGCGATCTTTTCTCGGTGGCCTCAGTGCACTGATTGGTGGCCTCCTGACTGGTGGTGGACTTTTCATTCTTGGTGCTGCCGTCCTCTTGGAACTGACAACTATTGAAATGTCACCGGCAATGAAACAACTCTCCGAGAAGATACTTGCCCTCATGCTTGACCAACCCTGGTGGCTCGCCTGGGCACTCATCGCAATACTTCCAGCATGCTTGGAAGAACTTCTCTTTCGTGGATGGGTCCTCTCTGCATTTTGTGGTGAAAAACCCAGCAAACAACGAATGGCTATTGCTGTTTTTGCGCAGGCTATCTGTTTCGCAATCTTCCACCTGCTCCCTGAACGAATGCCTCAAACGTTTCTTCTTGGCATCGCACTTGGCACCATCGTACTGCTAACGAAAAGCATCTACCCCGCAATACTGTGTCATATTGCAAATAACTCGATGCCACTTCTTCTACTGTATATGACTGGAATTCAAGACAAGGAATCTCTCCCCAAATCGGTGGCAACCGATGTAACTGCTCTATCGCTACCGCCAGAGGCCATTGCCGCAGCAGGGGGCACCGTTGTACTCGGTGGAATTCTTCTTGTTGTTTCCAACAAACTCCGAATGCGCTGTTCCTTGTCCAGAATCGCGGCATTGATCCTGCTGACGATCTCTTGTTTTTCCAACAGTCAATCAAACCACCTATTGGCCCAAGAACCAACAACACAAAAAACAGCTCAGCCGCTACAAGTTGGAGTTTTTCCGATGAAGGGGCTTGCCGAATATATCGAAGACAAACCTCATGGATACTCCATTGATCTTTGGAATGAATTATCTAAACGCATTGATAAATCATCAGAGTTGGTTGCAATCTCATCGATTGAAAATCTTTTTGATGCAACTCAACGTGGTGACATTGATGTGCTTCTTGGTCCACTCGCGATGACAGAACAACGAGAGAAGCTGGTCGATTTCACGCATCCTGTTGTGCATTCAGGGCTGCAGATCGCTGTTCTCCGTGACCGTGATGGTCGTCTGCTTACAGCTCTGAACAACTTGATTTCATGGGAATTAATATCCATCCTTGCAGGAGTGATCGGGACAATAGTCTTGACCGGACACCTTCTCTGGATTTTCGAACGACGTCATAATGCCGAATCATTCCCGGCTCCTTACCCACGCGGTGCATGGGAAGCTGTTTGGTGGAGCGTAAGTACGATCATCACTGGTGGCTGTGAAAATAAAGTCATATCGACTGTTACAGGACGATTTATTGCAACCGCATCGATGATTGGTGGCATTGTCCTTGTTGCACTTCTTACGAGTACCCTCACTACCACCATGACAGTTGATCAGGTAACCGGCACCATACGGAGTCCTCGTGACCTTTTTGGAAAGACTGTTGCCTGCCAAGAAGGTGGTGTTGTTCCTGATGCAGTGGAAGAATTTGGAGGCAGCCCCGTACTCTATCCGGACCTTGAAGAGATGATGGCTGCTGTTTCGAATGAAGAATGTGATGCGATTGTCTCTGAATCGCACACGCTCATGCTTGCTCTACATACTTCTGGAGCAAATGACCTTCGCCTGATTCCAGGCGTCTTTGATTCTTTTGACTTCGCGCTTGCACTTCCACAAGGGAGCACACTTCGTGAGCCACTGAACAATGCAATCTTACAGATGCGCGAAGCAGGACAACTCGATGAGATCAAAGAACGTTGGTTTGGTGAACACAATTAGGTTATTGCCTCAGAATCCAGTTACACTGTTTTCCGGGGAAACGATATCGAATGAACGAAGAGTCTAGCCTGTTGCCGCCTAGTCACACGAAACCGTGGTATTTCTAGAGACCCTTATTTTTCTCAGGAGAGCGCATGATGAGGAATTGCCTATCTCTTCTGATCGCCTTGGTGTGTAATGCATGGGCAACTCAAATAATCACATATGCTGCTCCGCCAAATGTCATCATTATTATGACTGATGACCAAGGGTATGGAGATCTGGCATGCCATGGTAACCCAGTCATACAAACTCCATGTATTGATCGGTTGCATGCGGAATCGCTTCGGCTCACAAACTTTCATGTGAGTCCTTACTGCACGCCAACTCGTGCCGCACTGATGACTGGTCGCTATCCTGCTCGCACCGGGGCGTACCGTACGAGTAGTGGCCGTACAATGCTCCATCGTGATGAGCAAACGATTGCAAATATTTTTTCAGATGCTGGATATGCCACAGGCATGATTGGTAAATGGCATCTTGGGGATAACGCGCCGCACCGCCCACAAGACCGTGGCTTTCAGGAAGTTCTCTGGCACCGCTGTGGTGGAGTGGGCCAGGCTTCGGACTACTACGGGAACGATTACTTTGACGACACGTATGAACGAAATGGTGTATTTGAGAAATTTACCGGGTATTGCACAGATATCTGGTTCAACGAAGCCAAAAACTTTGTTGAACGTCATCAAAAAGAACCTTTCTTTTTATATCTCGCAACCAATGCCCCGCACGGCCCCTACCGGGTCGATCCAGAGTGGAGCGAACCATACCGAGATTCGGTTCTCTGGGGAAACGGTGCCAATTTCTATGGCATGATCACAAATATCGATCATAACTTAGGACTATTACGTGAACACCTCGAAGATCTGGAC
>JAUWWJ010000482.1 GCA_030616935.1 Planctomycetaceae bacterium | reverse complement strand
CGGCGAGTTGAAAGCGATATGTGCTGACAAAGAAGCAACGGTCGTCCATGTGACCCATGACTACCGCGAAGCCATGGCGCTCTCCGACCGAGTGGCTGTGATAAACAAAGGACGATTGCTGCAGCTCGGGCCGTCCAGGGAGGTATTTCACCGGCCAGCAAACGAATTCGTGGCCAGTTTTTTCGGCGATCCGCCGATGAGTTTCATTGACGTTGAGTATGCTGAAGAAAGGGGAACGCCCTTTTTGCGAGTGAGAGGTAACGGAACCCGCTTGCCGGTGAGCCCTGAGTTAATGGATAAGGTGGAGAAGATGGCATTGCCAAATTCGATGCGGATTGGGGTACGTGCAAACGCCTTAAGTGCTGCCACATCCGAAGATGAAAACCATCATGTGCCTGCCGAAGCCTTTGTAACCGAGACGCTAGGATTTCGGAATATCCTGATAGCGAATGTCGGTAAGAATCAGGTGAGGGTTATCACCTCGCCTGATCAAAGCTTCGAGACGCGACAAAGGGTTTGGCTGGATCTGAATGAAACCAATATGTATGTATTTGCGAATGGGGAGGCCATCGCCCATCCCAAGTTCGATAGCAACTGACCTTAGAACAAATCCATACGGGGAGACTCTTAGTCGTGGCATCAGTAAGCCTTGTGAATCTATGGAAGATATATGGTGACGTAGAAGCCGTAAAGGGTATTTCTCTGGATATTAAAGATAGGGAGCTTATTGCCTTCCTTGGTCCGTCCGGGTGCGGGAAGTCTTCCACTATGCGTATGATCGCCGGATTGGAGGAGATCACATCCGGGAACATCTATCTCGATGGCAAACCTGTGATCGACGTCCGTCCCCGTGATCGTAATGTGGCAATGGCATTCGAAACCTATGCCTTGTACCCAACGCTTAATGTCTATGAAAACTTGGCGTTTCCATTGCGTGCCGCCAAGTGGCCCAAAGCAGATCTCGATAGGCGGGTTCAAGAGATAGCCGGAATCATAGGGATCGCAGATCTGTTGGGCCGAAAGACCGCACATCTGAGCAGCGGTCAGCAGCAGACGGTCGGACTTGCCCGGGCGCTAATGCGCGACCCCAGTGTTTTCTTGCTAGATGAGCCCATTTCCCATTTGGACACTCGACAGCGTTCTTATATGAGGGCATATCTAAAGCGTTTGCACCTTGAGTTTGGTTACACAATGATCTATGTAACACACGATCAGGAAGAAGCCATGGCACTATCCGACCGCATCGCTGTGATGAACCTGGGCCTTATTAATCAAGTGGGCACACCTACAGAGATCTTCAACCAACCCTCAGATCTCTTTGTCGCAGGATTTATCGGAGAGCCCCCAATGAACGTCCTTGAATGCGAGTACGCTCAAGAGGATGGAAGTAGCATACTGAAACACAACGGGATGAGGATCGAACC
Organism: Planctomycetaceae bacterium; assembly: GCA_030616935.1. Next base: position 565 of record JAUWWJ010000482.1, on the reverse strand, counting down.
TCCCCCCCAGATTGAGCCCTTCGACAAGCGAGGTGAGGTCCCCAAGAATGTGGTGCTTGGCATACGTCCATTCTATATCGGGATTAGTTACGAAAAGTCCTCCCGCCACACAATACCTGGCGAAGTCTTTGTCGTAGAACCCCTCGGCGACATGACAGTTGTGAGTGTAGATGTTCAAAAGACACGCCTTCAGGTAGTGTGCGAACCAGAGTTTCGCGCTGAGCCCAAACAGAAATTATGGCTATCCTTCGATCCAGCCCACACCTTGCTCTTCGATGCTGAGACTGGGAAGGCAATCGCCCATTAGTTCAGAGACTAAGAATGATAAGGTAACAGACGACGCACGCCTCGGCGATCAACCGCATGGTACCAGAGGAATGCTCAGCTGCCAGCAGACTTGGTGCCGGTATGCTGGATTGGAAGGGCGCTCTCAAAAACTCCCAACTGTCACTCCAACACTCCATCATTCCATGTGGGAGACGAAAAGTTGAAGCTACAAAAACCCTTTAACTTCAATAGGTTGTAGAATTTCCGAGACGTTAATGACCACTGTTCTGATAACTGG
>JAUWWJ010000296.1 GCA_030616935.1 Planctomycetaceae bacterium | reverse complement strand
TCGCTCCCTGGCTCACGTGGCGTCGCATCTTGCAGTTCCATCGCGGGGCCATAGATGACCCAGTTGCCAACCGACAGTGCAGCTAATGCCAGCCGGACCATGAACATTGGTCGCCCACCACGCTGAAGCGTCTCATGAAGAATGTCTGGTGTGTTCGTAAAAAAGTTTGGCCGGAAGTAGTCGGCAACAGGAGGCGTGGTGACTTCCTCGAGGTATTCTGCTAACTCCTGCTTTTCAGTCCGCCACGTAAAGTAGGTGTAGCTCTGTGTAAATCCAACTTTGGCGAGGCGATACATTGTCTTGGGTCTGGTAAAGGCCTCAGCCAAAAAAAGAACATCCGGATGCGTCCGCCGGACATCAGCAAGAAGCCATTCCCAGAAATCAAATGGCTTGGTATGTGGATTGTCGACCCGAAAGATTCGGACACCCTGCCTAATCCAAAACTCCAAGATTTCACGCACCGCATGCCAGAGTTCCTGCCATGCTTCAGTGTCGAAATCAAGTGGATAAATATCCTGATACTTTTTGGGGGGATTCTCCGCATAGCGAATGGACCCGTCAGCTCGATGACAAAACCACTCCGGGTGATCGGTCACCCATGGATGGTCAGGTGAACATTGCAGAGCAAAATCGAGTGCGAGTTCCATGCCCTTCTCGCTCAGCGCGTGCTGCAGTGTCTCAAAATCATCAAGTGTCCCAAGCTCAGGATGAATGTCCGTGTGGCCGCCTGTAAATGATCCAATTCCCCAAGGGCTTCCAACATCTTCAGGTTGAGCATGTGCAGAATTATTTTTACCTTTTCGAAATGACTGGCCTATCGGATGAATCGGTGGGAGGTAAAGAACATCAAACCCCATAGAGGCGATGTAGCCAATCGAGTTCGCAAGATCGCACAGCGTGCCATGCTCGCCGGGTGAACCCCATGATCGTGGGAAGGCCTCGTACCATGCTCCGACAGCCGCTCGTGCCCGTTCAACACAGATGCGCCGCGGAATGTCGAGCCAGGTATCTTCAGAGTGGTCAGCATGTGCGGCCATTAAAGATGCCAGTTGGTTACTGCAGGCGATGGAATATCCATCAGACTGCGTTAATCGAGACTTAATATGGCTGAGCTGTTTGGCAACATGGGTGGGTGCTGATTCAAGAACACTATCTATGATTTGTTGCCCTTCAATCAATTCATCATGCAGATCATCTCCCGCATTCTTGTGTTGCTTCAGATCGCGCAGCCACGTCTCAAAACGGTCCACTCCACCTCGTATGGTGTACTCCCAGGTTCCAAGGTGGTCCGGCGTAAAAGCCGCCTCCCACCGGTCATTCCCAACGTCGGTCATGGAAATAGTGGCCCAAGACTCATGATGGGGACCCCGGATATGGAGCGTGCAGGTCAGGACGTCGTGTCCGTCGCAGACTATATCTGCAGCGACTTTTGTTGGCCGATGGACAATACGTTTTGCCGCGAAACGACCGCTGTCGACGTCGGGGAATATTTGATCTATCGCAGTGCGACGCGCTGGTTTCATGATCCTGCCAAGGCGTGTTGTAGTTTGGGTTCTGTTGACTCAGTTAACGTTGGCATTTTTCACTCCCATTTTTGTACCTATCGAGCGTCGTATGGGTTCTTCGGTTTCTCGCGTGGGGTAAAAAGGGCTTATGCATGGTTTTTCAGTATCTTACGGTTGTGCAACGAACGATTGTATGACGATATACCAATGAGTGTGTAAACAGTAGCCTGCCATAGCGGCGATTATTGAGTAAACAGGAAGTTGACGGACGTGCAATTAGGCTCTTGTATGGGAAAGAGCTTCTATGGGCCTGCTTAGGAAGTCCATAAGGAACATCATGAGTTCTCACAAGGGTGTTAGGAATGAGTGATCTGCCACTGCTTGATCAGAAATATCAACTGACGGAAGACCAACTGGTTCGATTCCGGGAAGATGGGTTCTTGAGAGCATCAAATGTGTTTGATGCGGCAACCTTGCGATATTTTGAGCCAGAGATTTCCCGACTTACCTTCGCTCACAACCACCTTGACGGCACGCCGATGAAGGAACGTGACACCTATTCGAAGGCATTTATTCAAGTAGGAAATCTGTGGGAAAAAAGTGAGGTCGCTCGACGGCTCACATTTTCAAAACGACTTGCTGGAATAGCAACCGACTTACTCGGCGCAAGCGGTGTTCGACTGTGGCATGACCAGGCACTCTATAAGGAGCCGTCTGGTGGTTTTACGCCCTGGCATGCCGACCAACAATATTGGCCAATGAAAAGCAGTTTGGCTGTCACCGCGTGGATCCCCCTGCACGCGGTACCCCTGGAACAGGGGCCTCTTTGTTTTGGGCGTGGAAGTCATCGCAAACGCATAGGAAGAGATCTTCCGATATCGGATAGTTCTGAGGCCGTGATCCGAAAGGAAATAAAAGATCAGGGAGTTGTTGAAGTGATTGAGCCGTACAAACTGGGTGATGTGTCGTTTCATCTTGGGTGGACGTTACATCGAGCAGGGCCAAATAGCACAGGTCAACCACGTAAAGTGCATACGGTGATTTATATGGACTCCAATATGCGACTGGCGGAACCATCGAATCCAAATCAAGCACTTGATCATGAAAAATGGACGCCATCTACCGCCATTGGAGAAATTATGGACGATCCGTTGAATCCAGTTCTGTTTACCACAGAGTTGGACGCCGACAGTAGCTACTGAAAAAGTGCAAGTTCCGTTGTCAATCCGGGGCCAAATGCCATCGCGATGCATCTGTCCGGTAGGCCATGCGAATGACTCTGGCGTGCCTGGACAAAAAGGGTTTCGAGAATGAAGAAGATCGTAGCGCTCGACATATTTCCGTACTGTGCCAGAACATCGCGAGAAACAAGCAAGGCGTCGGTGTTCAGTTGAAGTGCCTGTTCGACCATCGAAAGAACCCGTGGTCCTCCTGGATGAACTGCCCATTCCGTGATTTGTTCCCTTTCAAGCCCGTGTTTTTTCAGAAAGGTAGTCGTGGTTTCTGGTAGAGCGTTCCCGATGAGCGAAGGCACTTCTGCCGAAAGAGACATTTCGAATCCAGTATCACCGATAAGCCACCCCATCTGATCGACAGTTTCGGGGAGAACCACGCTCGTCTGATCAAGGAGTCGCCAGCCTGTAACCTCGGATGCTATTGGATGGTCTGCTGATCGACCGATGACTGCAGCAGCACCGTCGGCGAAAATGCTGTTTGCCACAATCTGTTCAGGGTTGTCTGTATATTGAAAATGAAGGCTACATAATTCCACACATACAATAAGAACCGTTGCACGTGGATCGGCTTCGGCATATGCCTTCGCCACACGCAAGGCGTTGAACCCACCATGGCAGCCCATGAATCCGATATGTGTTCGGCTTGTCGTATTTGAAAATCCAAGTTCCGTCATGAGGGCAATATCAACGCCAGGTGCTTGGAAGCCAGTGCAGGAACAGGTAACGAGATGTGTAATCTCTTCTGGTGTGATGCCTGCCTTTGTAAGAGCCTTTTCAACAGCCTCTACTGCCAGCGGT
>JAUWWJ010000525.1 GCA_030616935.1 Planctomycetaceae bacterium | reverse complement strand
TCTATCTTGGCGCCAACTGCCGGTTTTTCCTGGGTAGCACCGGGGGTGTCCCGCACGTACCTGCCATCTTCAGGGTGCCATTAGCGATTGCCAATTCGATACCTTTAGAGTATTCTCCCACCCTGCCGGGAAACAACGATATCTTTATCCCGAAGAAATTGTGGCTGCGTGAGTCCTTCACAAGTGAAGGACGCTTCTTGACCTTCCGCGAGACCCTCGATTCAGGAGCCGGGAGGTTTCTCAGAAGCGAACAGTATGAACAGTTGGGGGTAGAGGTCGTGGAGAACACACCAGAGGAGATCACCGCCCTGGCCGTGGAAATGGATGAGCGACTCAAGGGAATGTGGCAGACGACTGAAGAGGACGAGGAACTGCAACACCGCTTCTGGTCGCTCTTCAACCCCACCCACCTCTGTTACGGTAGCCCATCGCGCATCGGTATGGAGTTCCTGCGCCAGAATCAACGATTGCTGGATTAGAGTAAACAGCCTTCTTTTCTTGACAATGATGAGGTGGTGCTATAATCTATTTTGGATGGACCCAGAAATAACCAACTTTTAAGCGCAACTCTTAATCTGCGATTCGTGATGAGAAAGACCAGTAAACGAGGTGCTGTGGAAAGCTCGGGGAAAGTCATTGCCCTTGTTACCGCGCGGGGCGGATCCAAAGCCATCCCGAACAAGAATATTGCACTCCTTGCCGGAAAACCTTTGATTGCGTGGACAATCGAAGTAGCGCTGCGCTCTACCGGTCTCAACCGTGTAATCGTATCAACCGATGATATGGAGATTGCAAAAATCGCGCGACAGTGGGGAGCTGAGGTGCCCTTCCTGCGACCGGCGGAGCTAGCGCAGGATGACTCACCGCACATTCCCGTGGTGGTACATGCCATCGAGTGGCTGGAGTCGCACGAGGACATGCGACCTGATTATGTCCTCCTGCTGCAGCCGACTTCACCACGTCGGTCTACGGAAGACATTGACGGTGCTACCCGACTGGCTTTCGAGAAGGATGCCGATAGTGTCGTGAGCGTATGTCAGGCATTTTCGCATCCATATCTGACGAAACGCATCACTCCCGATGGCAGGCTGCTGGACTTTATTCCCACGTCTGATGATTATCTGCGTAGGCAGGCTTTGCCGCCTGCCTACACTGTTAATGGCGCTATCTATCTTGTCAGGCGTGACGTTCTAATTGAAAAACAAACATTCTACACCGACGGTACTTATGCCTATGTGTTGCCACCGCAAAGGTCGCTGGACATTGACACTCCCTGGGATTTATACTTGGCCAATTTAATTCTGGAGGAGCACAAAGATGGATTGGGTTGACATCGCTGGTTATAAAGTCGGCTCCGGCCAGCCCTGTTTTATCATCGCCGAGGCTGGGATAAACCATAATGGTGATATGAAAAAGGCAAAGATGCTCATTGATGCTGCGGCTAACTGCGGAGCCGATGTAGTAAAGTTTCAAACTCACTTACCCGAGTGTGAAATGTTACC
>JAUWWJ010000357.1 GCA_030616935.1 Planctomycetaceae bacterium | reverse complement strand
ATCACAGTCCACCCAGGCACCACTAGGATCCTCATTGGCAATTTCCATCTGGATCTTTCGCATTGCCACCCAGCTCTCTTTATTCCCACCAGCATCACTTAAGCGGCCGATAACAATGTTCATATCCGGGCGCTCCAAATCACGGCGCAGTTTGGTAATCAAAGCCTTCAAGGCATCTTTATATGCAGGCTGCCCCCCGCCGTTGGCATCGCGTTCGCCCTGCATCCAGCAAAAAGTCACTGAAGCCGGCTTGGGGTGCTTTTTCATCATTTCCTTGTATTGATCGAGAATCGGCTGGTACAACGTGACCCCTTTATCTTTCCACAGTCTTTCTCTATCCCTCTCAGTGAGTCCATTGTCTTTTGCTATATCATCCCATTCCTCCAACCATCGACATATTGGCTGACCGCCCTGTGCAACTTTGATATAGACAACCTCTTCGTCTCCAAAGAGCTTTTTGGCCTCTGGCATGAAACCAGTCTCCGGATCCATGCCCTGCATGTTGGATTGCCCGGAGAGGATAAATAGATGAACTGGCTTGTCTGCTGCTACCACTACCGATGCTGTTAGCAAGAGTGTTAGAAGAGCGATGATTTTCATATTGTGAAATCCTTGATTTAGTCTTGTTTAAAAAATTGATAACTGACTCCAAATTCACACATCGGTACACTTATTTCGCGGGCGGTTGGTAGGCATCTTCGTTCACCAGCCCCGGCTGCATTCTCGTCCACCATTGGTCGTATACAGCACGTAGTTGAGCCACGACTTCGGGATATTGAGCGATCACGTTTGTTGTTTCACCAGGGTCGTTCTTGAGGTCGAAAAGCTCCTCCCCATTCTTGTTATTCACCAGAGTGAATCGTTTGTTCTGGATTGAAACTCTGGCGTATTTCGATTGGGCGGCCTCACCCGGTAACCAGGCACCCACGTGGTGAACCAAATGCCTGTCGTCCTCCCAATCGGTCTCGGGGTTCTTGAGCATGGGAACCAGACTCCGCCCCTCAACCTGTTGCTTGAGCTGATCGGTCATAGGGGTGCCGGTAAGTTCCAGGAGAGTCGGCATGATGTCCATCTGGCTGATGAGTGCTGCGCTTTCCGAACCACCCTTGATGCCGCCGCCCGGCCATCTGAAAAAAGCAGGTACACGGGTACCGCCCTGGTACGGGTGTCCCTTTTGACCGTTCATCCCGGCATTGTAAAGTTTCGAGGTTCCCGACGCGCCATTGTCACTTCCAATAAAGATGAATAACGTGTCGTCTGCGATGCCCCATTCTTCGAGTTGGCGAATCATCTCGCCGATACGTTTATCAATGTTTTCAACCTCCCAATAGATCTTCGCGACCTGTACTGTCATTTGCGGATGGGTGCCAAGAAATTTTTTATAATCCTCATTCGGCATATCACTCGAATCCTCTTTGTAGGGGCCGTGGGGGGATTTGGGTGGGAGATAAACGAAAAAGGGTTTCTTTGCCTGACGTTGAACATCCATCCATTCTGTTGCTTTATTAAAAAATAAATCAGTAGGATAGGTGCCATCCATTCTCTGCGGATTTCCATTGTGAGAAATAGTGGCTTTCATTCTTGCGCCCTTTTCGTAAACCCAGCTAACATCAAACCCGCGATTCTCGGGACGGTAAGGCCCTTCATTGCCCAAGTGCCACTTGCCAAAAAAACCAGTGGCATACCCGGCTGTTTTGAGGGCTTGCGGCAGCGTGATCGTATCCAGGCTCAATCGCTCGCGCATAAACCGGGTGTCAGTGACGCCGCCCAAAAATTCATGGCGACCACTCATGAGTTTCGCACGGCTGGGAGAACATCTTGCGCTGCTGTGATACCGTGTTAAGAGCAAGCTTTCTTTCTCAAGGGCATCAATATTCGGGGTCTTTATGACAGGATTACCGAAACACGAATGATTACCGTAACCGGAATCATCTGGCATAATAATGATGATGTTTGGCTTGGAAACCTTTATAGGTTTTGCTTCAGTTTCTGTTTTGATAGTAGAAACGAATAGGGCTACTAAAACTAATAAGGCTTTGCTTTTATTCGTGTGAAGCATGATGTCCATCTCCGATAGGTTTGAGTTCGTTTCCAGCGTCACTGCTCATTTATCTTTTGCTCTTCAACAGATGGTCTTGAGTCTTTTGCGTCCGTTCTCATGCGAGGCAGCAATCAGTCACCTTGACCAATCGTGTCAACAAGACGAACCCGCACCGCATCAACGAAGAGGTCAGGCGTGGCGGAGCCAGGTTCATAGTTCCCCGCGCCCAGCGAGATCACGATGCTCCGCGTTCCTGGCGGAACTTCAATCGTGGCTCGCAAATTATGCCAACCCGTTTGGTCCCCAGTCGCGGTTGTGTAGTTCCGCCCAACATGGCCGAGGACGGTATCAAAGAGCAACTCGTGATCATTCCAGATTGGACGAACTGCTTCAGGCTCCTGACTGAATAAGCCCAGACGAATCTGAAACGCAGATGACTCCTTTGGGTTTGATGTAGCAAACGAAGCCTCAACTTCAACTGATCTGACACGATCAGCATTCGCCTTTGGGTGCTCATCCAAATCAATGATGTAGCGTGTGAAGGTGAACTTCTGTGTGCCGCCTCCCACAAACTTTCCAACACGACTCCCGCTCACAGCAGAAAGTTCCTGTAGTTCAGGGACTGAGGATACGCTGCCCTGCCAAAGGTTCGGACTTGTTGGAAACCTACCCACCATAGTCAGTTCTGGATCTTCAAAACTCTCAACGACAACGTCCCTGCTTTGCCGCTGACGTGTCTTGCTGCGTGGAATCGCGTAGGCCCAGACCATGGAAGCACCGAAGATCCCGATGAGAAGCCCCGCAGCCAGTGACGTGAGGCGGAATCGACGAAACATCGGGTGAGTCTTTGCAGGGGCCATTACTAATTTTCCGGTAGTAGCCTTCAAAGAGGCGCTTTGCATTGACTGCTCGATCGTGCCGTGAACAAAAGCCAGATCCCAATAACGCTGTCGGGCTTCACTGGACTCT
>JAUWWJ010000147.1 GCA_030616935.1 Planctomycetaceae bacterium | reverse complement strand
TGCTCTTCCATTTCTACGAACGGGCTCGGGCCTTCGTAAGAATGATATCCATCGAATATTGAATCACCCCGAACAAGAAGCATTCCCGTCTCCCCATCTTGGACTTGCTCCAGTGTTTCGTGATGAACGATTTTTGCTTCGACATGCTCAACAGGTTTTCCGATACTGCCGTGCTTATTTCTCTCTATCCTGTTGGCTGCCACCACAGGGGAACACTCAGTGATGCCATATCCTTCAAGAATGATTGCTTCAGGAGCTTTTCGAGCACAAAGCTCGTGCGTGGCCTCGGGGCATGCTTCTGCACCCGTAATAATTTTTCGCAGGCTTTGCATCTCATCCCCAGAGCAATTGGCAAGTATGTATCCAAGAAATGTCGGTGTCGTAAACAGCATCGAAGGCTGATACGCGTTAATGAGCCTGACAAGGCCCGGTGCATCAGTAGGGTCCGCATAGCGAATGCTGCGAATGCCAGATAACTGGGGAAGCAAGACGTTTCCAGTTAGCCCAAACGAGTGAAACGGAGGCAAAAATCCGAGCAGACTATCAGTGTGATCTGGTTGCAGAACGCCCAAGCTATCATGAATATTTGTCAGGAGATTCAAGTGGGTAAGAGGAACCGTTTTAGGCGCCGATTCGGAGCCCGAAGTGAAAAGAAAGACTGCGGGATCACGCTCATTTTGCTTTGGCAGGCTCCTGAGGAAAGATGACGGCCGAAGATACGTACGAACCATAAGCCCCATGGCCTCTGTTTTCTTTATCGACTTCTTCACATCTTCGAGGAAAATATAGCCTGCGCCCTCGACTGAAATACCAAGTCGGTCAACCAACCGACTCGAGGTCACAATCTGCCGGACTCCCGTCCTCTCGATACCGTGAGCAAGCCCAGAGGGCCCTGTGGTCCAATTCATCATGACGGGCGTTTTCCCAGCAAGGTGCATTGCATAAAAGACAATGTCAGCTGCAACGCTCGCCGGGAGCATGACTCCGACGTGTTGTTCGGAGATTTTGGCGAAACGCTTTGCCATCAACGTGGCTGCCACTAGTAGCCGGCGTCGCGAAAGAACACCAGACATCGGGTCACCAGTTGCAGCCGCCTCGGGTGACTCGATCATTCGTTGGACAAATGCAGCCGCAACGGTTTCGTCGAGCAACCATGGTGATTTACCAGAAGTGTTTTGCCCAACCATGGGTGATACCGATGAAGCCCAGTTTTTGGGCACCGCCAACGCTTCCTTGGCAGCAGTACCAGCGGCGAGTTTTCCATCTGCAAGACTCCAGAGGCCTCCTATTGTTTCCACAACGTCGTCGCTTTGAAATCCGAATTGTTGCTCTATTCGAAGTGCGAGCTCCATACGATCAAGGCTGTCTAGGCCAAGGTCTTCAAGTCGTGTGCTGGCGAACTGCTCCTCGTGAACAAGGTCCCGCTTCAAGAATGACGCAACAAGCTCATTGACCTGACTGATTGTTTTTTTATCTATGGATTCGACATCAATATCGGCTACGGTAGCTGACTGATACGTTCCCTTATTCGGCCCAAAAAGGTAATTGTATCGAACAAAAATTGGTGACTCTACCGCATCAGTATTAAACCAATCTTCCAGCTTTCGGTTAAATGCCTCACGCGAGTCGATTGTTAAATTGTATCTCGAAACTGCCTCAACGTGCAAATGCACTTTGCGTCTTGGAAGAAAAAACAACAGGCCAGCTAACAACCAGCCAAGTGCCTCGAGTACGCAATGTGTCAGATCTGGTGGCTGCCCCGTCCGAGCGCATCCCCAAAGGCTTCCCCATAAACCACGGGTACGTACAAGAACAACTGTGACTGATGGACATCGACTGACAACCTCGTGAACTAATCGGTTCGATCCAATTTTCTCAAGGTTTGTTCTTTGCAGTCGGCCAGACGGGTAAATGATAAAACTGTTTCCCTGATCGATACCCTCAACAACCGTATCGATTAATTGCTGCGCCTGGACGACGGCGGACTGGCTCTGAGCCGACAGATCAGGTACTTCGAATGCTCGAACAAGTTTCATCAGTGGCAGGAGAAACGGAACACGATATGTCCCAGAGTAGACCAGTGGCCGAAGCGGCACTTTGACTGCTCGATACAAATGAGACAAGACTGTTGGGGGGTCTATGTAACAGGGATGATTTGGAAGGACGAGTACAGGACCTTCTAGCGTGCGAAGTTGATCAAGACCATCAACACGAACTCGGTAGCGAAGTCGCAAAATCAAGCGAATCACGAACCAAAATATTTTTTCCAACACAACTCGCATACCGTTCTCCAGAACTTTCACAAGAACATATCGCTATTCGATATTTCACTCTGTCAAACACCAACTTTAAAACAAAAGTGGTGAATTTTGAAACTAATCAAGGGAACCCAAGTTGCCAAAAATATAAAACTACACAAAATTAAGATGATCTCATTAAGAACCCTCTACACCGAAGCATGGACGGCAAGGAGTGTCTCTCAAGTAATTCAACGTCAATGAGTCATGTTTTAATCAATTTTGAGCCTGCCGCCTGTTCTTGACGCATACAAACACTATTCTTTCAGTTAGTCCGATTATGACGTCTCGTCTGATTGCTGATGGTCCGAATTAAGCGAACCATCTCATAGGTTGAATTGATCGGACAAATTGTTTGCTTATAGTAAAAGGGTTCGACGCCGCACTGTTGCGATTCGCATGATGTTCCCCGGCAGAAAGTTCTCCCATGATTCGTTTCGGCAAGGCAACACCCTCGACAATCACCGTTGATGACCAGCGAATAGTTCCCAACGCACACACCCGTGACGTGATTTACGGTGTCGTTCTCAATGAACTCTCTCGTGTCATGCCCAGCTCAAATCAGACGCTTCTGACGCCTGAATCGGTACTGACTGAAGAAGGCATCGATGACGCTCGCCTCGAAGATGCAATTGTTCGGCTTCAGGGAAGTTATGGAATGCGGTTGCATAAAGAGTGGATACTTGACATTCAAACATGCGATGACCTGGTAACATGCATTGCCACGAGAATGTTCGATACCCAAGACACAGACGCAGCAGAAGCTCTACTCAGAGATTCGAGTCGTCGCGAGAACCCCACGGCTGCTAGAACCTACTCTTTTGAGGAATGCGAGGTTCTAAGAAAACGTGTGGCAGATCTCCAAGCACTCGGCCTCGACAACCCTTTCCTTTTGGCACATGAATCCGTTACGGGGAAGCACGCATCTATTTGTGGGAAAGATGTAATCAGTTTTACCAGCTTTGATTATCTTGGCCTGACCAGCCATCCAGCGGTTACATCAGCTGCGAAAACAGCAATTGATCAGTTCGGCTGCGGCGCCACAGCAAGCCGTATGGTTGGTGGCAATACCACGCTTCTCAATGCACTCGATAATGCTATCGCAGACTTTATTGGGACGGAGAGGGCAACAGTTTTCCCATGCGGGTTTGGTACCAATGCGTCTGTATTCGGGCATTTATTTAATGCCCAAGACCTCATCCTTTATGACGAATTAGCGCATAAGAGTATTACCGAGGGAGCAATGACCTCGCAGGCAGCCAGTCGTAGCTTCCGGCACAATGACTTTGAACAACTCGATGGCCTCCTTCGAGATATTCGTCACAAATACCGACGTACTGTTGTTGCAATCGAAGGCGTTTACAGTATGGACGGCGATTACCCGGATCTCCCAAAGTTTATTGAAGTGAAACAACGACACGACGCACTTCTCTACATTGACGAGGCGCACTCACTCGGAACAATGGGGAACAACGGGCGAGGAATCGCCGAGTTCTTCGAAATTGACCCAAAAAGTGTCGATATTTGGATGGGGACGATCAGTAAATCACTTGGATCTGGCGGAGGGTATCTAGCTGGTTCTCGCGAACTTATAGATTATCTCGGACTGACGACCCCTGCGTTTGTCTTCTCAACAGCATGCTCACCACCAAATACTGCTGCTGCTCTCGCTGCACTGCAGACCCTCCAGGCCGAACCATGGCGGGTTCGACAACTTCACGAAAGGTCAGCTCTTTTTCTATCTCTTGCAAAAGAAGCTGGCCTCGATACCGGACAAAGCCTGAACACTCCTGTGATTCCAGTGATCGTCGGCAGCTCGCAAAAAGCTCTCGCCGTCTCCCAACGACTCTTGGAAATGGGTATTAATGCCCGCCCGATCTTGTTCCCTGCCGTTCGAGAATCTGCTGCTCGCATTCGATTTTTTATTACCTGTGAGCATACAGACGCCGACATTCACCGAGCCGTTCAAGCAGTCACTGAAGCAGTCGCAACGAGTTAACCTGCCTTCTCCGCTACCTCGGCAAGTCGCTTCTCAGCTGCCATTGCCGGCTTCCAGTAGTATCCCTGTTTGTTTGCGCAATGACATTCTGGAAAGTCTGTGATCAACTTTTTTAGCGTGGCCTGACACTTCTCATCATATCCCTGCTGTGATAATGATTCAGCAAGAATAAACAAGCACGTGCCAACACTGTTGAGCTCTGGAAAAGAAGACGCATTCTCTTTCGAAATTTCTTCCCCTGATTCCTTCTGCTGCCTTACGGCGTCATCGCCAAATTCCTCAAAGCATTGTGTTGTGAGTTTTGAAACTAACTCGTGATCCCCAGCTTTGAGCGCGACCCAGGCCTTGGTTGCCAATTCGGTCGGATCGGTTGCTGCGATATCGACGTCTTCGGCTGCCTGCAAGGACCCGATGCAAACCACTGAAACTAAACCACTCAAAATAAGATTTTTCAGTACCATTTTATTTCTCATCTTTCTTGGTAACCCACCCAGACATCAACTACCCAGCACCATCCTATAAGTTTACAGAAATGCTGCAGAGATAACTTGTTTCTTCCACCTTGCAGCCTACAGTACCTAAGAGAACTAACATTTTCCAAGTTTCCTACAACAAAGGGTAAAAAATGGCTGATCCGCAACCCATTTCATGTCCTGATTTGGCAATAGGGCTTTACGACAGGCTTACTGGCAGACAGGCAGAAATCTCCTATGAATTTGAAAACCTCCACGTCAAAATTCCGAGTGATACGACGGAAAGTGCCCAACATGCGGAGTGGATTCTCGATGGCTGCATAAAAATTAAGACACGGGACACCAGTAACGACCCAAAATAGTTGTGACCGGCCACCTCAACGGGCAACTTCAAGGTCGTTCGGTCAAAATTCTTGCGTCTGGGAATACCATTCGCCTCGAATTGGAAAACCTCATGAGTCTTTGGAGCCTCTATCGGCTTCAAGCGACGTTTCGCCCACTGCTTAATGTATTCACCAAAACAGGCGGTCAGACTGAAATTTGCTACAAGAATTTCTGTATTTTCAAAC
>JAUWWJ010000490.1 GCA_030616935.1 Planctomycetaceae bacterium | reverse complement strand
GGATCATCTGCCTTGTGGTGATAGCATTAATGGCTGGCTGTGCCTTGACGTCCGTGGCGGACAGCACGCAGCAAGAAAAGTCGACGGTGAACAAACTGCTCGTTCATGTTGATAAAGGCAAGGAAGAAATCAGCAGGAACATTTACGGCCACTTCTCAGAACACTTAGGCAGGTGTATTTATGGAGGTTTTTGGGTTGGTGAGCCCGCCGAAGGCGGGTCTGATCAGGCTCGGCGTTGCCGAGCGGCGATTCCAAACACCCGTGGCATTCGCAACGATGTAGTCGAGGCATTAAGACGAATCAAGATACCGGTGCTGCGCTGGCCTGGCGGATGCTTCGCCGATGAGTATCACTGGAAAGACGGTATAGGCCCGCGTGAAAAACGTCCTACTATGGTCAATACGCATTGGGGCGGGGTTACCGAGAACAACCATTTCGGTACGCAAGAGTTCCTTGACCTGTGCGAACAGTTGGACTGTGAGCCGTATATCTGCGGCAACGTGGGCAGCGGAAGCGTGCTGGAGATGCAGCAGTGGGTGGAGTATATTACTTTCGACGGCAAAAGCCCGATGGCCGACCTGCGCCGTAAGAATGGACGAGACAAGCCCTGGAAGGTGAAATACTGGGGTGTAGGCAACGAAAACTGGGGCTGCGGCGGGCGTATGCAGCCCGAGTATTACGCCAACCTTTACCGCCGATATGCTACGTACCTGCGTAACTTCGGCGAGAACCGGCTTTTCAGGATAGCATGTGGAGCCAGGAAGGCAGACTACGACTGGACCGAGGTGCTGATGCGCGAGGCAGGAAGACATATGAACGGTCTGGCCCCGCATTATTATTGCGGTTCGGGTAAAACGAAACGCCCAGCCACGCAAATTGATGAAGAAGACTGGTTCGCGCAGCTTCAAAGGGCACTGCTCATAGATGAACTTGTCTCAAAGCACGCAGCTATTATGGACAAGTACGACCCTGAGAAACGAGTCGCGATGATACTGGACGAATGGGGCGCGTGGCACGCGGTCGAGCCGGGGACAAATCCGAGGTTTCTCTACCAGCAAAACACTCTACGTGATGCGCTCGTCGCCGGTGTTACCCTCAATATACTCAACAATCATTGTGACCGCGTGAAGATGGCCAACATCGCCCAGACCGTCAACGTTTTGCAGGCGATGATTCTCACCAAGGGTGAAAAGATGGTTCTGACCCCGACCTACCATGTTTTCGAGATGTACAAGATTCATCACGACGCCCTCATGCTGCCGGTTGACCTGGAGTGCAAGGACTATCGGTTTGGCGACGAAAAAATTCCTGCACTCAATGTTTCAGCATCGAAAGACAAATCAGGCAGGATTCATATATCGCTTTGCAATCTGGACCCCAAAAACCCGGCAGAGCTTGTTTGCGAATTTCAAGGTACCAGGCCTGCAAGCCCACCGGAGGTGGGTCGGATCGAACCGGCCGTTGGCCGGTCCGGTCGTGTATTAACAGCTGATGCTATGACCGCGCACAATACTTTTGACAACCCGAAAGCCCTCAGACCTGTCGCTTTCTATGATTATCAGCTGAGAGGTGATACTTTAAGAGTGACGCTACCGTCCAAATCGGTAGTGGTTCTGGAAATCAAGTAATCTACATCGCGGAATGAATAGGGGACGGGAGATTCAGAATGAACAATATCTTGGGCCGTCGCGATTTTATCAAAGCCATTGGGACGGGAGCGGCGTCGTTGGTGGTGCCGGGATGCAACAGCGGCACGCACCGGCCGATGAATAAAGCACCAGCTCAGAAACAGCCCAACATCATCTTCCTGATGGCTGATGACCAGCGGTGGG
>JAUWWJ010000269.1 GCA_030616935.1 Planctomycetaceae bacterium | reverse complement strand
GGCGTTTTGGAAGCTGTCTAGGGCCGATTCACTTTCGGAGACGCTCTCTGCTAGATGTGCCATGGCGTTCCGGATCTGCTCGGCACCTTGGCTCTGGGCTTGCATGCCTTCGGCGACCTGCTCAAAACGCTCAGATATCCCTTTTACAGATGTGATGATCTCTGCAAGCTGCCGAGAAACTCCACCAATTTCCTGCGCTCCGATCTCGACACTTTTTGTAAAGGCATCCATTTCCATTACGCCGGATGAGACACTGAGCTGCATTTCTTTGACGACCTGTTCAATTTCAAGAGAAGCGACTGCGGTTTGGTCTGCGAGTCGCCGAATCTCTCGGGCGATCACAAGGAATCCAAGACCATACTCACCGGCCTTCTCAGCTTCGATTGCAGCATTGATCGAAAGAAGATTGGTCTGGTCGGCGACTTTCGCAATTGTTGTCACAGCAAGGTTAATAGTTGTGGCGCGTTCATTGATTACCGCGAGGCGAGATCCAAATGATTCTGTACTGTCCGCAAGTTTTCGCATTGTGGCGTCCATGCTCGATAGATTCTCTCTCCCCTCGATCGCCATCGCACCAGTTTTTCCGGCCATCTCATTTACAGCGACCATGGTGTGTGTGAGTTCTCTTCCAGTCACACTGATTTCTTCAACTGCGGCGACCGTCTGGGTCGTAGAATCGCCAAGTCGTTTGATAACGTGCTGCTGATTGGATCCAGTTTCCTGGAGCGTCGATGACGTGTTTGTTAACGCATCGCTTGAGGTTTGAACCCGCCCGATCAACATACGGAGATCTCGTGTCATTGTTTGGAGTGACTCAAGGAGTATTGCTGTTTCGTCTCGCGACAAAATAGAGACGTCGTCTCGCAGGTCACCTGCCGCCACATTTCGTGACAGAATGATTGCACGTTGGATGGGTGTGCTAATACTTCGTGCGACGAAGAGTGCAACCAAAACAACCAGGAGAACAGTGCCGCACAAGAGCCCAGCGATTAGCAGTTGCTGAAAACGTACCAGTGCAAATGCTTCACTTGTGTCCTGTTTGGCAACCAGTCCCCAGCGATAGCTTGGGAGATAGCACCACGCTGCAGCAACTTCCTCTTGTCGGTAATCGGGAAAAACTGCATACCCCCGATTGCCGCTTGACGCATGTCGTGCGGCGACGGCTTTCTCTACGGTGAGTGGTATTGTGAGTTCATAAGCGGCATCAGTGTGATGACGAAGAGGAGTAGTGATTCTCGCAGTGTTGTCTATTTGTTCTGCTGTAAGAATCTCACCGGTGGACCCAAGACCAGTTGTGTCTGTAAGTATTTGCCATACGTGATCAATACGTAGTTGTAGAGCAAGCACTCCAATAACCTTTTCTTGCTGAAAAATTGGTGATGTGACAAAGGCCGTCGGGTGTCCAGATTTTCCAAAAGGCGCAAACTGGCACAGTTCTGACTGTAGAAGAGTCCGTGACCGATCAAAGCTCTTTGCTAATTCTGTAGCTCCAAGTGACTCAGAGGTTAGCCGTGCACCAGGCTGGAGTTGATCTGTGGATGAGTAAAGAATTGTGCCATCAACATTAATAAGGAGCAGACTCTGGTAGCCACGAGATGTCGCGACGTCTCGCAGATAAGGCGCATAGGCGGTCGCTTCGGCCTCAAGTACGTTCGCGTTCGATTCAGAAAGACTGACAGATGAAAGTTGGGACATGGCAGTCACAACCGTTGGTGCTATGGACAGTGTTGTTCCGTCACGAACACGCTCAGCAGCGTATGACTCAAGTTGGGTGGAACGTGCCGAGGCAATCTGAACAAGCCTTTCTTGTACCGATGTTTCAAGTGCGCGATTCGCAAGGCTGGCAGTGATAGCTGTCAGGAGCCCACACGGTAGCAATGCAATCAAAAGGAACCAGAACAAGAGCCTTCGAGCGAGCCGCTGATGTTTTTTTCCGGCGAGTGTTTTTGAATTGGGCTCAGTCATTTTCGGGGGTTCCCTCAGGTTGAGTTGTCCCGGTGTTGGCCCATCCGCCCCAATCACGATGAAGCTCACGGACGAAGTTGTCCCAAGAAGTTTTTGAGCGTGTGATTGGATACGGTACAGGACGTACAGAGACGTTGCTGCTCCAGACGATGTCGAACTGTGCGTCCTCCTTGATTCGGCCTATATAAACTGGTCGCCATGTATGCTGGGAGCTCGGGTCTACTGCGATTATGCCCTCCGGCGCATTGAGGCTCTGTTGACGCAGTGCGTTACGGACCTGTTGGACATCAGTATTTCCGCTTTCCCGCACAGCATTTGCCCAGAGGTAAACACTGTTGTACGCGGCGGCAATGACGTCGCTGGTGACTCGATCTGCTCCGTAGCGTTTTTTAAATGCAGAGACGAACCGTCTATTTTCTTCACTATCAATTGATTGGAAGTAGTTCCATGCTGCATAGTGCCCGACCATATCGGCATGATTGGTAGAACGGAGTTCATCTTCAGCAATCGCAAACGTGATTACAGGGATGTCGTCAGGTGATATTCCAGCTTCACGAAGCTCACGAAAAAATGCTATCGCGGAATCTCCAACGACGGAACAGAGGATCACATCAGGTTGTGTGTCGACAATTTCTTGCACGTAGGACTTAAGTTCAGTGCTACCGAAGGGAACATATTTTTCAGCAACTTTTTCAACACCGAGTCCCATAAGTTGATCTGAAATAATTGCGTTGACACAGTGGGGCCAGATGTAGTCTGAGCCGAGTAGAAAAAAACGACGGGCATTCAGTGCACTCTGACACCACTGTACAGCTGGAGTTATCTGCTGATTGGGTGCCGCGCCGGTATAAATTACATTTGGGCAAGACTCGAGTCCTTCGTACGCCATTGGATAGATGAGAAGATGATCTGATTTTTCGAGAACAGAGAGAACGCTTTTACGACTTGCACTTGTCCAGCAACCGAAAAGAACGGTTACGTCCTCTTCGTCTATCAGCCTGTCAGCTTCCCGAGCAAATGTTGGCCAGTCTGATGCACCATCAGCAACGATCCATTTGATTGGCCGGCCGAGGAGTCCCCCAGCGGCATTGATTTCTTCGAATGCCAATCGTTCAGCGTCAATCATTGCTTGTTCACTGACAGCAATGGGCCCCGTTTGTGAATGAAGAACACCAACGAGTATTGGTTGGGGTGTGAGGAAAAAACTCCCGCCTCCAAACCACAGAACCAGACTGCAAGCGAGACTACACCCCACGAGTACACGCCACCGATTTCGAGAACAAAAAAGCGGCTCTTGGGGCTTCATAGAAGGGGGCATAACGACCTCCGGACATAATGCGACTGCCCGCAATCTTTACCTATAGCTCCTAGCCGTGCGATGCTTTTCTTTTTTTTTCATCCCTTTTTGGGTTGCTTCGCACTTGTTTTTCGTTCCCGAATAGTCGGTTGTTGTGTTCGGTTTCCCTGAATTGGTGCTATTTCCCGAATCCAGATGTTTCGGAAACGTACGGGATTTCTGTGGTCCTGCAGTCGGATTGGGAGTTTTGGCGGATGAGGCCTGTACTGAGGAGGCCGATTAAATGGAGTGTCTCCAAGTAACTCAAAGTTGTTTTGTACAAGCACGCCGTTGTGAAGCACAGTCACAGTGGCAGGTTCTGTAAGCTTCCCTTCTGCATCAAAACGTGGGGTGTTCCAGATAATATCGTAGCTGTTCCACTCTCCTGGTTTTCTCATGACGTTGACAAGCGGCGGTGCTTGTTTATAAATCGCCGCGGCCTGGCCATCGAAATAGGTTGTGTTCTCAAATGAATCGAGAACCTGAATTTC
>JAUWWJ010000112.1 GCA_030616935.1 Planctomycetaceae bacterium | reverse complement strand
GTTGTGCAAGAAATTGACGAAGGCGATGAGTTGTTGGTAGCAGATCAAGAAAGCGATCTAGATTGCCAATAGTTAATCGGAAACCAAAAAGTACGCAGACGAGCAGGAGCGAGGCTACAGCAATTGTAGATGGTAACGAAAGGTTGAGCCGAAGTGACAGTAGTGCAGAGCCGGCCAATATCCCTAGTGCGGAGACTCCTGCGAGACGATCGGCAAGTATTGTGCACCCTGCAAGAAGACGCCCGGAGTTTGTATCTGAGAGCCTGTACGCCTTTACAACGTCACCACCAATTGAAGATGGGAGACAAAGATTGAAAAACACACCTTCAAAAAAACGCCATATAAAAAAACTTGTGGAATGAACAAAGCCAATAGGCCGTGCAAGTGCTGACCAGCGAATACCAGCAACGACTTGAATCGCAATAGCGACTGCTTGGCCAGCGGCAAACCATTGCCATTGTAGAGAACCTAAGAGACGGACGAGTGTTTCCCATTCAACACGTTGTAGAACGAATCCCATCAGAGCAAGTGTCGCAAAGACACGAAAAGTCAGGCTCAGCCATGTCTTTCGACTGCCTTTGTTGTCCGAATGATTGAGAGGATCATTCGCTTTATGGGTCAACGAGGAGCTATGTTTTACAGTCGTCGACATCAGAACCAAAAATTGAAGGTTTTAAGCGAGAAGTGCTATCTTAAAAGTAGAGTACGTTCAACGTGAAGCTTTATCGTAGACTGGTAGTACTTTATATTTTTGCAGATGTCGAGTCGATTCGAAAAGTTGACTTTCAGTCAGTCGTTGTTTTGGGAACAAAACCCATTGTGCGGGAATTCTTTTTTGGGTCATTCTGGTAGCACACTAGATTATTTGATGTTCACTTTTTTCTTCTCATTTTACTGCCAATCTAGGCAGTTTTCGGAACGTTCTTGTCTGCCGTAGTCCACTCTGAAAATTTGTTATAAGTAGCAATATACGCTGTCCGCGTCGTAAACAAATTATTTGGTTTCCTGACAACGAGCCTGTTTTGGGATGGTTTCTTATAGAGGGATGATGTCGTGATTGTTTTGCACTGATGCCCATTCGGTACCCCGAGGTTGAAGGGTTGAGAGCAATCATGCTGGTTTCAGTGCAGTATTTGATTTAATTTTGGGCAGCGCGATTGTCCGCTCGGTGACAGCAACAGCGATACGTGCAGTCCGCTGGAAATGGATTGATTGTTACTTTGGAGGTGTGCTGAGAATAGTTTTACGGCAGGGAATGCAATAGTCCAGGGTTGCTATATTTTTCTAAGCGCACCATGTATGAGAACAAAACTTCGTGTTCTATTTGCACCCTCAAACCGTACGACACCAATAGCCCTGTGTCCTGTGCCACCAATTTTTTCAAGGACGCCCTCGCCGTACTCCTCATGGAAAACTTTTTCTCCAACATCAAAAGTAATGTCTGTTTTTTTTCTTTGCTTCAGTTTGTTCGCTGTTTGAATTGCAGGGGATTGATGTAAGCCAGGTGAGTTCTGCTCTACTGTTTTTTTTGTAAGTTTTCTGTCGGAATCGACTTCCTGAAAAAAGTCAGATTCAATTTCAAGAACGAGCCCATCGGGTCGTGTTTTCTTGTGCGTTGTGTCTGGGTAGTTAGGCTCGTCCAACTGGCTTTCGGCCGGGATCACTTCTTCTTTAGAAAAGTAGTCAGCGAATATTTCAGTTGAAAATCCCTCATCCTGGTTGTGTTCGTAAGAGGGTGTCTCGCTCAGTGCTGGCGCTTCTGGTCCAGACAGATACGATTCTTTTCCCATCATCTCGGTGAGGAAAACACTTGGTGCTGATATTCTTCTATTACCACGGTAATCTCGAATTCTTGATGCACTAACGTGAACTTCGTGTTGTCCACGAGTAATCCCAACAAATACAAGCCGCCGTTCTTCCTCAAGTTGATCGTTGTCATCCAGACTTCTTTCATGAGGAAGAATTCCGTCCTCAAGAGCTATCATGTAAACAACCGGAAACTCAAGACCTTTACATGCATGAAAAGTCATGAGCGCAACCTGATTCCCAGCTGGATCCCAGATATCGGTGTCCGCTACGAGGGCAGTCTGTTCAAGAAATTGGCCGAGTGGATCATCATCGGGCAACGCAGCGACAAATGATTCGTCAACCTGTCTTGCAGCTGTGACAAGTTCTTCCACGTTAGCGAGTCGCTCATCTCCTACTTCATCTTTTTCGGCAGCTAGTAAATCACGGTACCCAGTTTTTTCTAGAATCGCCTCCACAAGTGGCGCAACAGCACCATTTGACTGCTGTTGTACCTGCTGAATTCCTCGGAAAAGTACCTCGAATTTTTCATACGCTTGAACAGCCCGACGAGTGAGTGCGGGTACCTTTGTGGCATACCTGCGGACTCTAGACGAGACATGTGTTGTTGTTCAGCCCACGCGGCAAGACGATCCAAAGACTGTTTCCCAATACCTCGTGGTGGCACATTTACAATTCTCAGGAAAGCCTCATCATCACGCGGGTTTTTGAGAAGTCTGAGCCAGGCTACGACATCTCGTACCTCCCGTCTTTTGAAGAACTCTAGACCGCGCACGAGTTGATACGGAACATTACGATTTCGTAATGCAACCTCTAATGAACGTGAAAGTGCATTTGTTCTAAAAAGAATACAGAAATCATTCGGTTGACGCTTTTTGGTGTTGATAGCGTCAGCAATCTCGGTTGCGATACGCTCAGCTTCATCATGGCTTGTACTATCAAGGAAAATCCGAATGGGTTCTCCTTCAGTAGCATCTGTTTTGAGTCGCTTTTGTTTTCGGCGGCTGTTGTTTGCAATGACTCGATCAGCAGTACCAAGAATGTTGGCAGTGCTTCGGTAGTTCTGTTCCAGTGTGACGACACGAGCATCTGCATAGTCCCGCTCGAATTCAAGTATATTTCGAATACTTGCACCGCGCCATCCATAAATGGCTTGATCAGGATCGCCAGTGACGGCAAGGTGTTGGTGATCGAGTGAAAGGCCTCGAAGAATACAATACTGGACGGCATTCGTGTCCTGGTACTCGTCTACCAAGATCCAACGATGGCGGGCATCGAGATCGCGGCGTAAATCTGGATTGTCTAGTAATAACCTTGCGGTGTGCACCAACAAATCATCAAAGTCAACTGAATTTGAATCAAGCAGCATTTCTTGGTAGACCGGCCAGACCTTAGCGACGATATCATCAGCTGGACGACCCCAGCGAGGTTGAAATTCTTCTGGCGTAACAAGATCATTCTTTGCCCGGCTAATCGTACCGGATAATTTGCCTATTGGCGTATGCTTAAGTGAGAGTCCTAGTTTTTTCGCTGCTCGCTTAAGTACGGCTTGTGAATCATCTGGATCGAGAATGGAGTAGTCGCTCGTGAGCCCACAGAGACGGGCATGCTTTCTCAATAGACGGGCTGCAAAGCGATGAAATGTTCCCATTTCAATCGGTTGTGGACCAACCAAGTCAGTAACCCTTTTTCGCATTTCATCAGCTGCTTTATTGGTGAATGTCAAAGCAACAATCTGGTGCGCGGGAATGCCTTGTGTAATGAGATGGGCTACCCAATGAGTAACGACACGGGTCTTCCCACTACCTGGGCCCGCTAGGACAAGAAGTGGCCCGTGCACATGCATAGCGGCTTCTTGTTGGCTCGGATTGAGAGAATCAAGCGAAAATTGCGGTTTGCTTGGCATCGCTACCCGTAGAAAAAAGGCTTTGGTAGGAATTTCAAGCCCGCCGGCATGAAGAAACAGACTTCATAACACTGGGGCAGTAGTCGAAACAGAATTATTTTTAGTATATTCAGTAGGCAGGCAGATTGTTGGAAAGATAAAAACTTTCTACAACACGTCGGTGCGTTAGAATGTAGGCTAACGTTGTAAACTTAAAATAGACTTTCGGGTGTAAATTTTTCAGTCCCGAGTCAAAAACTTAATTGCACGGGAGGGACCCCATGCCACGCATTCCATATAAAAGTTTGACCCAATCAGATGAACTCTCTGAAAAGTTAGAGATGAGTACTGCTGAAATTGGACTATCTGTTCGAACGACAAATTGTCTTGAGGAGAAAGGCATTTTTACAGTGCACGATCTTCTTAACTGTACTCGGTCGGATTTGTTGAGTATTTCCAATTTTGGTGAAAAGACTCTTGAAGAAGTCTATAAGGCACTTGAGAAAATTGGTTTTTTCCGAAAACAACAGGCAGGCGATGATATCGTTGTGACTCGAAGTAGGGCAGTGTCGAACACGCTTTGAAGAGTTATTTCTCAGCAGAAATGTTGGGGCGGTTTATGAAACCCGGTCTGACTCCTACCACGTATGGAGGATTGTGATGATCGTCCTACGTAATGAGTGGAAGCGGAGAGTCTTCGCCTGTGCGAGTCGACCTCTGGGCTGCCCGGAGAATTATTTGTGAGGCTGCCTACATTCTTCAGTAAGAAACGCGGAAATCGTCGTACGGGCCTCCCTGCCTGGGGGTCACTGGGTGAAGGAATTTATCACACAGTTTTGTTGATGGCTGGACTTACAATTGGCGTGTTAATGCTTACTGGAGTCGCTGTCCCTGAATGGAGAATTAATAACCAGTTCATAGAGGTCAACGGTCGGCTTATCGGAAAGGGGTTGGCACGCCATACGCTTCGAGATGTATTCGGAGGCGCAAAGTATTCATGGCGACCGGCGTTATTAGTTCAGTACGAAGTTGAAGGAGAGGATGTCGAATCATGGAATACAGTTCATTCTTCCGAAACAAGTGAAACTAGGGCAGTTGCACTTCATGAGTTAGACAACTGGGATCTTGGTGGTCAACTACGTTGCTGGTACGACCCGGATGACATCAAAACAGTTGTGCTTAAGCAAGGTTATAGTTGGTGGCTTTGGCTCTTAGCGCTTTTGCTGCCAGGAGCTCTTGTTGCTTTTGGTGTAACGGGATTACTTCAATCCTTGCAGTCTTGGGGTCGCTCGGAGGAGCGTCAGGCTGTTCAGTTTGGCCGAATTTTCAAAACCTTTATTAGCCCACCTCCAGAAACAGTGGGTTTCCCGACAATTCCTGCCTGTGACAATCTGGTCAATTCTCCAGGTACAATGCTTCGGTTCCGTTTGCCAACAGAGAGCCCCGAGGCATGGTCTTTAATTGGAGCCGGACTTTTCTCGGGACTCTGGAATATTGTCGTTATTCTGCTAGCAGTGAATGTCGGATTTGATATAGCTGGAGGTCGGGCCAACTTATGGCTTCTGGGGCTTCTTGCCCCTTTTACACTTGTTGGTTTGGCTTCAGTAGCACTTTTTTTTAGGCAGCTTTTTCTCATTACCGCTATTGGCCCAACCCACGTCGAAATTTCCGGCCATCCCTTACGCCCCGGAAATCAATACCAGGTCCTGTTGTCACAGGCAGGCTCAGTCTCATTTCGTAAGTTGGAACTTTTTCTTGAATTGGAAGAGCAGGCGACGTTTCGTCAGGGTACCGACGTCAGAACAGAACGGCAGGTTGTATGGCAGTCACTCATCCGTCGCTGGAACAATGTTGAGCCGCTGCCAGGCACGCCATTTGAGGCAGAAGTACAGTTGCAGTTACCAAGTAAGGCTATGCACTCTTTTTCTACAACTCATAATACAGTGAGCTGGCGACTAGTCTTGCGTGGCGTACCGGAGCGATGGCCAGCACTCGTAAGAGTTTTTCCAGTAGTGGTATTCCCGGCTGAGATTGCCCCGACCCACGGTGAAAAACCATTGTCCTGACACGGACATAAGGAAAAACGTAATGATGACAGTATCAAAACGAATGGACCAGAACACGTTAGGATCGTATCGCATTCAACCGAATCCCCGGATTAGTGTGACGTTCAATCATGAAAATATTCAATACAGTGGTGGAGATCAGCTTCAGGCGCACTACATCGTAGAGGGTGTAGAGTCGCAGGGCATTTCTGCTG
>JAUWWJ010000057.1 GCA_030616935.1 Planctomycetaceae bacterium | reverse complement strand
TGGCCTCTTTTGAGAAATTAGCTGCAGAGGAAGCAGCTACCCGAGATACCGACGTCGAAATTACCGTCCCGGCGAGTCGTCCTCTCGGCGATCAGGTCATTGACGCCGAAGGACTTTCAAAGGCGTTCGGTGACAAGTTGTTATTTGAAAATCTTTCATTCCGACTTCCGCCTGGCGGCATTGTTGGAATCATTGGTGCAAATGGTGCTGGGAAAACGACGCTTTTTCGAATGCTTGTAGGGCAAGAAGAACCAGATACCGGTTCGATCAAAGTCGGCTCGACAGTCGATATCGGATATGTCGATCAAAGCCGCGACGCGCTTGATTCAGACAAAACGGTATTTCAGGAGATTTCCGGTGGGCATGACACAATCGAGCTTGGTAAGCGAACGGTAAATGCTCGGAGTTACGTTGCCAAGTTCAATTTCATGGGTCCAGATCAACAGAAGAAAGTCGGTTCGCTTTCTGGAGAAGAGAGAAACCGAGTGCACTTGGCGAAATTGCTGCGAAAGGGTGCGAATCTTTTGTTACTTGATGAGCCAACAAATGATCTCGATGTTGATACCCTTCGCTCGTTAGAAGAGGGCATCACAAACTTTGCCGGGAGTGTTGTTGTTATCACTCATGATCGATGGTTTCTTGATCGACTTGCCACACATATCATCGCCTTTGAGGGGGATGGGTATGTCCATGTCTGCGAAGGAAATTTTGACGTCTACGAGCAGGGCCGCAAAGAGCGATTAGGCGCTGATGCTGCGGAGCCTCATCGGTTTCGCTATAGAAAACTTCAGCAGTGATTTTTCTGACGAGCGACGTAATTAAGATATCGCAGTGGCTTAAGAAGACGGCAATGTGGCGGGGTCAGAACGGATGTTCTTGAGAGCCTGCCAACCAGTGATTTGAAGGCTTAGCCCATTGGTAACTGTACGGCTGCTGCTGCTGACCGGATTTCTTTCGGAAGAGGGAAGAATACGTCTTCATCTCGTACGACTTTTTCTTCAATTGAAATGCCTGAAGGAGTTTTTTCGAAGCGTTTACGAAGCCATTCAACGCAGTCTTGAACGACCTGTTCTGGTGCACTTGCACCCGCTGTAATCGCAACTACTTCAACATTATCGAACCATGATGGGTCAATTTCATCAGCACCATCAATAAGGTACGCAGGAACGCCCTGTTCCTTTGCTAGTTCGGCTAACCTTTGGCTGTTTGAGCTGTTTTGGCTCCCTAAGACAAGGACAAGATTGGCTTCTTGGGAAAGCTGACGAACAGCTTCTTGACGATTTTGTGTGGCGTAGCAGATGTCATCTTTTGGTGGGCCGATCAATTGCGGGAAGCGAGCTTTGAGCCGACTAATGATACGGGAAGCATCATCGACAGAGAGAGTTGTCTGCGTGAGGTAGGCGAGTTTGTCTTCAGGCCCAAATGGTAAGGTGGCAACTTCTTCCGCAGTTTCAACGAGTGTGAATGCGCCAGGGGCTTGACCCATCGTGCCAATTACTTCGTCGTGTCCTTCATGACCAATCAAGAAAATATGATAACCCTGATTTGAGTACTTAATGGCTTCAAGGTGGACCTTCGTCACAAGTGGACAGGTTGCATTAATTGCCTCTATCTTTCTTTCAGTAGCGATGCGCCGTATCTCCGGGGCAACACCATGGGCAGAAAATAAGAGTGTCGCTTTCTCCGGCACTTCTTCGACTGTGTCAACGAAGACAACCCCTTCTTTTACAAAGCGGTCAACAACATGCTTGTTGTGGACAATTTCATGGAAGACATAAATTGGTGTGCCATAGAGACGAATCGCTGTTTCAAGTGTTTCGATCGCCATATTTACGCCGGCACAGAATCCTCGAGGTCCGGCAAGCAGGATCTTCATGATTTTTTCCGTTGTATGTGCTGGTCTTTTGTCATTCGTAAAAGGCTGGAACTATGTTCGCCACGGTCTACTGTAGCATGTGGGACGATTGCCACAGTAGTAGGCATTTTCGGCTTATTGCCACCCTGCCCTCTTGCTCTGTTTTAAAAGGGAGACAGAGCCTTCCGCACGCCAAAGTATGGCGTCGGGCCGGTGTACAGTTGAGAGCGGTTTCCTTGAGAAGTCGACCAAACTGAGGCGGATTCTTCACCTCTCGGAGAATTCAGTCGATGCCAGTTGTTCCGGTAGTAGGCATTGATCCGCTCGTGACCCTGAAGAATCACGCAGATTAATTCCATTCAGCGGCAAATAAGAGTCTTGAGGTTCAAAGGAGTTTGTCTGCTCCTACTGGATATGGGGAACACTGTTTATGAACTCTCAAACACGGCTCAAGTTTTCCGATACGTAGTATTCATCGCGGAAAATGAGGGAAGTATGTCTGGAATCACAATCGAACAAAACGAGAGATCTCAGATCATTCGGCAGAGGCTGGCTGTGAAGTTCTTTGTGACACCACTCGTTTTCTACATGTGTTGGAGAATTTCTACGTATGCTGTTGCGCTGGCTCCTGAAGAAATGACCGGACTCGGCTGGCGATGCCTAGGGAGCCTGACTGCAGCCGGTGTAGCCGCATCAATTGCTGTTGGTTTTGTTCGCAAAAAAGCTGATTTAAGAAGCGGCATAGCGGACTGAAAAAGTTGTGTTTTCGATGTCCGGAATGCCTTCTGAGAACATGTTGTGAGAGTTTCCTACTGTTGCTGTAAGATGACGGTGCGTTGCAAGTAAGTCCCTTGATTATCACGTGGGTACCCCAGAATAATGTCGGTCGCGAATGCTGAACCAAGTCAGGTGACTCGACGGGATCCGACAGCATGGAAAATTGCTTCACTGCCAAATGACCTTGAACTTGCATCGGCCGAATCATTCTGCCGACAGGTTGCAGCGGCACACTACGAAAATTTTACTGTTGCAACTCATCTTGTTCCGGCTGATATGCGGCAAGATCTCGCGAACGTATATACCTTTGCGAGATGGAGTGATGACCTGGCAGATGAGTCAGATGGAGATGCAACAGACGCATTGAAAGCCTGGCGGTCCGGTTTGGAGGAATGTTTTGCTGGTGCTCCTAATCATCCTGTTTTTGTAGCTTTGTCCAGAACCGTTGAACGTCATGGTTTAGCAATACAACCGTTTGCTGATTTAATCGATGCGTTTCTTCAAGATCAAACGGTAAGCCGGTATGAGTCTCGAAAGCAATTACTTGACTACTGTCGTCGGTCTGCAAACCCAGTAGGACGGATTGTGTTGTGCCTGGCAAACTGCCGAGAAAAGAGCCAATTTGAACTTTCAGATTCCATCTGTACGGGGCTTCAACTTGTGAATTTCTGGCAAGACGTGCGGCGCGACCATGTGGCTGGACGAATCTATCTTCCGGCCGAAGACATGCGACGGCATGGTGTTACTGAAGCAATGCTTGAATTCACACCCGCGAGTCCCGAATTTATTGCACTCCTCAAAGATGAGGTCGCATGGGCGGAGGCATGTTTCGATAGAGGGGAGTCGTTGGTGAAAACAGCGCCGGCCGTTCTGAGGCCGGCGATCGGTCTATTCCTGGAAGGGGGCCGCGGTGTCGCCGATGCAATTCGGCGATCGGGTTACGATACGCTTGCGAACCGGCCAACACTGCATCGGATGGCTAAGCTACGGCTCGCTGGCCAAGCAGCTATCAGCATGATGCTGAGTCGAATGAGCAATTTGTTTCGGGGATCGTTGTCATGATCGAATCACAGCGCGAGGACGCAGCTTTCTGCCAATCGATTTTGCAGAAGAGTGGTTCAAACTTCGCTTTGCCTCTGCGATTGCTATCCCCTGAGAAGCGGAGGGGTTCCAACGCTTTATATGCATTCTGTCGCCTTGCTGATGACATTGTTGATGGTGATGCCGCATTGGGTGACAAGAATAGCTCGCTGGATGAATTTGAGAGGATGCTACGAGACGCCCTGAATGGGCGGATGGTGGCCGATCCAGTACTTCGTTCAATCGCTCGCACGGCTGGTAGGTACTCTATCCCGCACGAGCATCTTTTCGCCATCATAAAAGGTGTGCGGTCTGACCTCACGCAATCACGGTACGAGACTACGGACTCGCTCATTGAGTACTGCCGAAAAGTTGCCTCTGCGGTGGGGTTGGCTGCTGTTCCAATATGGGGCCTTCGGCGAGGGATATCGGCAGACGAATGGATGCCTCCGGCGGACGCATGCGGACTTGCATTTCAATGGACAAACATCCTTAGAGATATAGTTGAAGATCGAGAACGTGGGCGGGTGTATATTTCTGAAGAGTCATTTCGTGACGCAGGCTGTGACAGAGATGATTTATTGGCAGGTCGGATTGGGCCCAATTTCAATCTTCTTGCATCGAATGAAATATCACGGGCTGGCCGCTGGTTTGCCGAGGCAAAGCACCTAGACGAGTTTCTTTCAAGTGATGGGCAGCGTGTATTTCGAGCGATGTATGGTGTGTACCGGGAATTGTTTCGGACAGTCGAGCGGGCTGGTTCAGCAGTTTTTACGCAACGGGTTCGTGGATCAAAGTGGCGACTTCCGATGATGGGTGTCTACAGTGTTGTTGTAGGAATGTCATGAGCAAGAACACACAAGACAAACTAGGTGTCGATACTACGAGTGACCACCGCCGCGTGGTTGTAGTCGGTGGTGGGCTTGCTGGACTTTCTGCTGCAGCAACTCTTGTCGAAAGCGGGTTTGCTGTTGATGTTATTGAATCAAGGCGGAATTGTGGTGGGCGTGCAGCCTCTTTTGAGGATCCACAGGATGGGAGTCTGGTTGACGCCTGTCAGCATGTCGCAATGGGATGTTGCACGAACTTTTTAGACCTCTGCCGGCGAGCAGGTTTCGGATCAGAACTTCGCCGTGATCGCACGCTTTGGTTCATTGGTCCTGATGGCACTCGGTCAGCATGCACGCCGGCGGGCTGGCTTCCTGCCCCACTGCATCTTTTGCCACTCTTGTTTGGGATGTCACATTTTTCTGTCTGGGAAAAGCTGTCGCTCAGCTATGGCATGATGCGACTTGCGGTTCGTCAAAACATCGTAACCGATGATTCAGAGCCGACCGCAGCCTGCTGGCTTCAATCGCGACAGCCGAAGCGCGTCATTGATTTGTTCTGGCAGCCCGTGATTGAGAGTGCCCTTGGAGAATCGATGGACTTCGTCGGAATTTCAGCAGTACGAAAAGTAGTTGTAGATGGGTTTCTCGCGCACCCACAGGCAGCAGATCTTTTGGTGCCGACAGAGCCACTCGGAAAACTGTTTGGCTCGAAGCTTGTATCTTGGCTCAGGAACCAGGGAGTCGTTGTTCATACGGGTCGGACTGTAACTGGTATTCAGTACGACAACTCACATGACGTGACAGGGGTTTATTGCGGCGAAGACGTTCTGCCGGCAGATGCGGTCGTTCTCGCTGTCCCGTGGCGAGCAGCGGCACGATTGGTGCCTGATGTTTTACCCCCTGTCGATGAATCTTTTATTGGAGCCCCGATAACGGCTGTCCATCTGTGGTTTGATCGGCAGATATTTGATCTGCCTCACGCTGTACTTGTTGGGCGTGTCTCGCAGTGGGTCTTTCAAGGCAAAGAAGAAGTCATGCAGGCAGAAGAAAAAAAATCTGCGAGGAAAGGAGAAGAGATTGGTCACCATTGCCAGGTTGTGATCAGTGCCTCTCGCGGGCTATGCGACGGAAACAGAGAACAATTACTAGAGACAGTATTGGCTGAGTTGCGAGATATCTTTCCTGAGGCACAAGCGGCCCAGTTGATTCGTTCCCGTGTGGTTACTGATCCCACAGCGGTTCTTTCAGTGCGACCGGGAATTGATACGGTGCGGCCAAAAGCAAAGACTCCGGTCAAAAATCTCTTTCTTGCTGGGGATTGGACGCAGACTGGTTGGCCTTCGACGATGGAGGGCGCTGTGCGCAGCGGCAGGCATGCCGCTGCGATGCTCATTGAATCAATGAATGGAACAGATCGGCCTCTTGTCAACGATCTTCGGAAAAACCCTGTGATCCGTCTGTTGGTCGGTGGGTAGATCTGCTGTCCCGTTTTCTGTTGTGATCGCTACGAGAGCAACTGCCTGTATGGTCGCTGTCGATGAGGGAACGATGTGTCTTTGATCACCCAAAGTTTGTGGATTGCAAAAGTATGAAGATCGAGTTGTCTGATATATGATTGTGTTTGCTGGATGTTCGTCGCTGGCTGATGCGTGGTGATGTTTCCTCTATTCCTTGTCCTTTTTATGTCATTAGTTGGTTCCCAACGTCAGTTATATTTCGTGGAGAGTTCGCCCGCACGGAAGACGGCTGGCCTCACGCCATGGGCCCTGCTCGGCTTGCAGGTGTTGGCCTTGTGGCAACGGTAGTCAACATGTTTTCCACCGTTGCGATGAAGTAAACAAAGAAATAAGAAAGTATGCTGGAGCACGTATGAACCGCCTCACACCATCTGTTTGTATAGATTCAGTTTTCGAGGGGCAGTCGTTTCAGGATGCATGTCGGGCCGTGCGGGCAGCAGGTATACCAGCCATTGAGTTTTGGGGTTGGTGGGATAAGGACCTTGTTGCATTGCAGGAAGCACAGCAAGAAAATGAATTGGTCATCTCAGCCTGCTGTACCAAGTTCATCAGCCTTGTGAATCCAGCTGATCGCTCAGCGTATGTCGATGGAGTGGCCGCATCGATTGAAGCGGCCCTTGGGCTTGGGACAAATATTCTCATTTCCCAGGTTGGTGATTTTCGAGAAGGTGTCCCGCGGGCAGCACAGCATGAGTCGTTAGTCGAGGGGTTACTAGAGGTTGCTCCACTCCTTGAGCAATCTGGCATTACCTTGGTAATTGAACCACTCAATGAACGAGTGAACCATCCCGGATATTATCTCGTGCGTTGTGACGAGGCCTTTCAGATTATTGATGAAGTGAATAGCGATTTCATCAAAGTTGTTTTCGATATCTACCATCAGCAGATCAGCGAAGGTGATCTTATCGAGAACGTTCGGAACAATATTAAAAAAATTGGGCATTTCCATGCCGCCGGAAATCCTGGACGTCATGAACTTCAAAAAGGCGAGATAGCGTACCCATACGTTTTCGAACAAATTCGAGCGACTGGTTTCGCTGGTTATGTCGGCCTTGAGTATTGGCCTGTTGAAAAAGATACCATCCCGGCCCTACGCGAAGTTGCGGGGTGGCTCATTTAATAATGTTGATTTTCTTGTGGCAGGGCACTGCAGTTTTTTTGGCCAAACCTAGTGTTCAGGTTCAGGGAAGGTCTGTCTGGTGATCCCACGCAAACCTTCAGAAAGTTTTTGTGACACCAAAGTGAACGTGCCGAAAGAGTTCGATGACTTACTAAATACTTGATTTCGTCCTGACAAATGGCAGTTCATTTCCGGTAAGTATTCAAAAACCGTTGAATTCGCCGTTTTTCTGTAATCCGAAAATCAGTATTTTCTATTCCCCTTCCTAAATGTTAGACTTTCATGAGTCTTTATTAATTTCTTATTTGGGAGGTTTCTGTCATGATATTGCGATTTTCTAGTCGCGATTCTGGTAGAGCAGACGCTACTACTGGATTGCAAAAAAAAGGTTTTACGTTAATCGAATTACTGGTCGTTATTGCGATTATTGGTGTTCTTGTTGGTTTGTTGCTGCCAGCTGTGCAGCAGGCACGTGAGGCAGCTCGTCGGAGTGCATGCACCAACCAAGTGAAGCAACTTGCCTTGGCATGCCATACCTTTGCGGATACTCAGCGAGCCTTTCCTTCTGGTCAGGGCGGGACATACACGAAGTGGCAGGGCCCAGGCATTAGTCAGGGTGGTCGTTTGTCTTGGATAGCTCAAGTGATGCCATTTATGGAACAACAGATGGTTGCAGATACGATCGCCTCATTTCCGGATAAACCCGTTTGGCATGGTGCGTTGAGATACGGCCGTCCAGGTATTGGTGAGCCGACTTTTCTTCGGTGTCCCTCAGACACCCAACCGACGGTAGCTGCTGGTCAGTACGCGCCAACTAATTATCTCGGTTGCTATGGCGACAGTA
>JAUWWJ010000198.1 GCA_030616935.1 Planctomycetaceae bacterium | reverse complement strand
GAACGTGATGAAGGTGAGCGGGAACGCCCGTACGCACTCTATCCATGGGATGGCATCAGTGGCGTGCGACCTTTCAGTAAACTGGCTACCGCCACAACAGTCGGGGTTTACTAAAAACCACTTCGGTCCCAGCACCTTTTGGACCGTGTCCGTGGGAACCCTGCACACTTTTTTGTTTGTGGCATAAGATTCAGCAACTCAAGACCTCTCTCTGGTAGGAGAAAACACTATGCACCTCACCGCATTTCGGTTCGGAAAACCATACGAATCACTCGAAAGAAACAAATTGGTTCACTTCATGACCGGTGAGCCAGTTGCAGAAGTAAGTCAAGTTGGCGGTGCCATAGTAAGCCGTGATCTTCGAAAAGCCGACAACGCGCGAAGCGCTCTTCTCAAAATTGATCCTGAAGAGATTGTGGAACGGCTCCAGACAGCTGGGAATCTCTATGCGTTAGGGACAGTCGAGGTTGGCGGGGTCAAACAGTCTCCAGATGACTTTGCCCGGCAGCAATCGGCAACAACCGGTCTGCCCGAGAGCCTTTGTCACGCAAACATGAAAAAGAATTTGTTTGTGCTATCCAATATGGATCGAATGCTCGATGCGCTCTCACGAGGCCTTTCGCCGGAGATACTGTGGCAAGGATACGGCACCGAGCATCGAGATGTCGTGGTGAGCTACCAGTGTCAGTCTCCAGTCCTTGGACTTGTGCTTCCGAGCAACTCGCCTGGTGTCCACACTCTTTGGCTTCCTGTTATCGCGCTAGGTGTTGGCTTATTGCTCAAGCCAGGCGGTCAAGAACCATGGACCCCATACCGAATGGCTGCAGCGATGACTGAAGCAGGTATTCCAGAAGAGGCTATCGGGCTTTATCCCGGTGCCACAGATGTGGGTGCGGCAATCCTTGCGGACTGTAGGCGAAGCATGATTTTTGGATCAGCCAAAACCGTGGAGCAATATCGAGGCAATCCTGCTGTTCAGGTTCATGGCCCAGGATTTTCAAAAATATTGTTGGGGGATGACTGTGTTGATGAATGGCGCGACTACATTGATGTAATGGCCGAAAGCATCGCTGCAAACAGTGGTCGAGGATGCATTAACTGCTCTGCGATATATGCCAGTCGCCACACAGATGAAATTGCTGACGCACTCGCTGAACGAATCGGGCCCCAGGATGTTCGCCCTCCGGACGACCCTGAGGCAACACTTGCCGCCTTCACCATTCCGGGAGCTGCTAAAGCCATCTGGCAGCAGATCGAAAGCCTCATTGATAAGCCTGGTGTTCGTCATGCAACCGCGAGGCACGGCTCGCGATTCGTAGAAGGAGAGCGATGTGGATGGCTGCGGCCGACAATTGTTGAATGTGACTCACCAGATCCTGAAATTGCACGCGCTGAATACATGTTTCCATTTTGCAGTGTGGTGAAGTGCCCGCAAGAGAAAATGTTGGAACGAATTGGTCCTACTCTTGTTGCAACAGCTATTACAAACGATACTGATTTTCAGCAACAACTGATTAACGCCAACCATATTGATCGGTTAAATTTCGGCCCTCTGCCAACAATTAAGCTCGATTGGTTGCAACCTCATGAAGGCAACATCATCGATTTCCTTTATCGCTCAAGAGCACTTCAAATGGCTGCAACATCAGAGTTAGTCTCTACCGCAACCGCTGCTCCGGCTCAATCAGGCAGATAGCCCCATGATACACGAGTCGGAAAAACCGGCTGTGCAGCCGTCATCATTTACATTCCGTGCGAACACACGGCTTGTCGTCGGTGAGGGTAGTGTTGCGGAACTGGGTGAGGTAGCTCAAGAACTCGGAGGCAGTCGAGTACTGATTGTTAGTGATGCCGGTGTTCTCGCGGCAGGTCATACAAGTGCCGGCGTTGCATCCCTCAAGGCTTCGGGCTTCGAGACAACGGTCTTTAGTGAGTTCACAGAAAACCCGACAACACGACAGGTCGAAGCTGGCACTGCATTCGCCAAGGCCTTTGAACCAGACCTCATTGTCGGTCTCGGTGGTGGTAGTTCCATGGACTGTGCAAAGGGAATCAATTTCCTGCTGTGTTGCGGCGGGAAAATGGAAGACTATCAAGGCCGCGGTTCAATTGGCCGCCCCCTTCTCCCCTCAATTGGCTGTCCAACAACTGCCGGCACGGGCAGTGAAACGCAGTCTTTTGCACTTATCAGTGACGCACAAACAGGAGAGAAATTGGCCTGCGGTGACCCCAACGCCGCCTTCCGAGTCGCTATCTTAGACCCATGCTTAACCGTTACCCAGCCGGCACGCGTCACAGCACTCACAGGCATTGACGCGCTCTCGCATGCCTTGGAAAGCCACGTGAGAACCGAGGCCACACCAGCATCGCGTGTTTTTTCGCGAGAAGCCTGGACATTACTCACCAAAAATCTTCCTGATGTTTTCCGAAACCCAACTGATATTCGTGCCAGGTCAGCCGTCCAACTTGGGGCTGCTTGGGCTGGACTCGCTATTGAGAATGCCATGCTTGGAGCGGCCCATGGCGCAGCAAATCCGCTCACGGCACGATATAAGGTTGCCCATGGTCAGGCTGTTGGGCTCATGCTGCCACACATCATACGATTTAATGGAAAAGTCGCGCAGGATCAGTATGTGGAACTTGCTGCCATTGCTGGACTCAGCACTGATGTTCCTGACGCTTCACTAGCCGATTGGATACACAGGATGCTTGAAATGACAGGCCTCTGCCAATCACTTTGTGACGTCATAGGAACTCATACCGAAACGAATGAGATCGAGCGTTTAGCCCAAGAGGCATCCATGCAATGGACGAGCAGCTTCAATCCCCGTCCCTGTTCGTCGGCAGATTTTATTGATCTCTACCAACGTGCATCAGCCAAAGCGTAACCCCCCCTTTTCAACGTCACATCATGAACAACCTACCGAAAGCACTGCTTCCATTTCTGCTCCTCCTTTCCTCTACCCCGTTGCCCGGGGCTGAAAATGCTGCAGGCCCCGAAGCATGGCCCATGTTCCGAGGCACACCAAGCGGCGCAGGGCGATCAACAGTCGTCCTACAACTTCCTCTTAAAGAACACTGGAACCGCCGATTTGAAGGTGGTGCCTTCACTGCCACACCAGTGATCTACGCCGACACGATCTATCTTGGAGACCTCGATGGTCACTTCACCGCGCTGTCGCTCGATACCGGTAAAACACTCTGGCAGTTTGATTCATCTAACTCAGGCTTTCCATCTGCAGCTGCTGTCTCGACTGAATCAGAGTTTCCATTTGTTGTTGTTGGTGATGATCTTGGTGTCATTCGATGCCTGAATACAAATAGTGGCGAAGTTGTCTGGGATCTTTCGATGGAAGGTGAGATTTCCGGTGGACCAACAATCCTGCACTCGTCCGAGACACCCGTCGTGCTTGTTGGGTCTCAAGATGCCACGCTTATTTGCCTTCAGCTTACTGACGGGAAAGTTCTCTGGCGGCATGAAATCGCGGATCAGATTCGTTGCTCACCAACCGTAGCTACTGCGGAAGACGGCTACCGGGTATTCCTTGCTGGCTGCGACAGCACGCTTCACAT
The DNA here is from genome assembly GCA_030616935.1 of Planctomycetaceae bacterium. The sequence continues at coordinate 1,014 of JAUWWJ010000198.1, read as the reverse complement.
TCTCGATGCAAAGAATGGAAAAACAGTCACTGAAATTCCACTTGGAGGCCCAACTGGAACGACCCCTTCGATCAGCGGCTCAGATGTTTTTTTTGGCACCGAGGGAGGAATTTTCTTTGCCGTTGATTACATTCAGGAAAAAGTTCGATGGCAAGCGGGCGGAGACTCACAAAAACCTGCGTATCGCTCAAGTGCCACCATGGCTGGCAACATGGTTTTTGTTGGTTCTCGGGGCCGTGCAATCGAGGCTTTTAACACGACAGATGGGAGCCTCTGCTGGCGACATCCCATGCGTAACCGTGTCGACGCATCACCAGTATCAGTACGCATTATTGAAGAGGGTGCGTCAGTAGAAAACCCTTCCGGAAGTGTTCTCGTTGCCGATGCAGCGGGTGACATAAAACTTCTTCGAGACCATGACGGGGCACCATGCTGGGAATTTAACGCTGGCGGTGGTTTTTCTGGATCACCAGCCGTTGTTCGTGATCGAGTCGTCCTCGCAAGTGATGATGGTGTCGTCTGGTGTTTTGGTCACCATTAAACCTGACAAAATCCCAAACTCTTTTGGCCTATTCTCGATCCCGCTGTATTCCTTTCATTCGTAGAGGGCGTGAAGCATGGCATGGCAACAACGCATAATCAGACTGACACCCCGCAGCCGCGGATTCCATCTAATCACTCATGAACTTGAGCAGGCACTTGCACACATGGAAAAACCGCGGGCCGGACTGCTCCACCTTTTCCTTCAACACACCTCTGCAAGCTTATCGATCAATGAAAATGCGGACCCAGACGTTCCGTATGATCTTGAAATGGCTTTCAGGAAGGTGGCCCCTGAAGACCTGCCGTATCGACATACCTGCGATGGTCCAGATGACATGCCTGCTCACATCAAGAGCTCAATGCTGGGCTGCTCCCTCACCATTCCTATTAGTTCAGGAAAGCTATGCCTCGGCACCTGGCAGGATGTCTACCTGTGCGAACATAGAATCCGTGGGGGATCTCGCAACCTTG
>JAUWWJ010000199.1 GCA_030616935.1 Planctomycetaceae bacterium | reverse complement strand
GCGGCGATTTCGGAGCCAGTTGTGATACTGGCCCATAATCTGACGCCGAGTGAAACAGCAAATCTGGATTGACGTTTTGTAAAAGGTTTTGCAACAGAACTTGGTGGGCCAGGGAGCCATACGGCGATTGTTGCAGAAGGGCTCGAGATACCCGCCGTTGTTGGAATTGGTCCTTTCTTGGCAGATGTTTCCGGTGGTGAGCCGGTCATTCTTGATGGCAATCAAGGCGTAGTCATTCTTCAGCCAGATGAAGAAACCATAGCCCGATACAGGCTTGAAGCTGAAGTTGCGGAAACAGTTGCTGCGTCCCTCGGGCAGTTGCGAGACTTGCCGGCAGAGACGACCGATGGTGTGAGAGTACAAATTCGAGGAAATATTGAGTTTCCTGAAGAAGTTGAACAGTGCATGCGACGAGGTAGTGATGGCATCGGGCTTTATCGCACCGAATTTCTCTATCTCACAAGTCAGCACGAGCCAAGTGAAGAAGACCATTATCGTGCGTACCGCAAGGTCATCGACGCAATCGACGGGAAGCCGATGGTGGTCCGGACGTTGGATTTAGGCTCCGACAAGATGCTTACCGAGAAAAGTCCGGAGGAGGAGCGAAATCCATGCTTGGGCCTGCGCAGTATTCGCCTTTCCTTGCGGCAGTTGCCGATGTTTCGTACTCAGTTGCGTGCCATTCTTCGAGCGAGTGCACACGGTGATGTCCGAGTGATGTTTCCATTGGTCTCGACAATCCTTGAGTTGCGTCAGGCACGATTGGTTTTGGCTGATGTGATGGAGGATCTTGCTGAGCACGATATTGATTTCAATCCAAAACTAAAAATTGGAATAATGGTTGAGACACCTGCTGCCGCAATGATGCTCGATGCATTCATTGAGGAGGTGGACTTTGTCTCTGTTGGAACAAACGACCTCATTCAGTACACGCTGGCTGTTGATCGTGGAAATAAGGATGTAGCAGATCTCTATAGTGCGTGTGATCCAGCAGTTATCAGATTACTAAAGAGATCTCTTGATATCGCGGACGATGCTGGAGTGTCGGCAAGTGTCTGTGGTCAGATGAGTGGAAGTGTCATGTACACCCAGTTATTGCTCGGCCTTGGGCTTCGTGAACTGAGTGTGCCTGCTGCAGCCATACCAGAAATTAAACAGGCGGTTCGAAGCGTATCGATCGCCGATTGTCAGGCTGTTGCAAAACGGGTGCTTGAAATGAACAGCGCTCGTGACGTAAAAGCCTTTTTGCGTGATCAAAAACGACGGCTTCTAGCGGAGACTGTCGCGTGATGCATGTGCTGCCCCACGGGTGGCGGATCAATAGAAAGAAAGAACTATTATGAAGCAGGAAATGCTGATTAATGTGACGCAGGCTGAAGAATGCCGCATCGCAATTATTGAGGAGGGTGTACTGGAGGAACTTTATGTTGAACGAACAAGCCAGGAAAACCTTGTTGGCAATATCTATAAGGGACGAGTTGTTAACATAGAGCCGTCCATTCAGGCCGCCTTTGTTGATTTTGGTGTTGGGCGGAATGGATTTCTCCATATCAGTGATATTGAGCCCCAGTACTATCGTCAGGGTGGTCTTGACCCCGACAAGGCTTTTGAATTGACCGATCCGGCAAAAGCTCCTTCCGAAGGATCAAATAACGGAGGAAGGCCTTCAGATCGACGTCGAAAGCCACGGATTGGTGATCGTCCTCGTATCAAGCCACCGATACAAGACGTTCTGAAACGGGGTGACGAATTATTGGTACAGGTCATCAAAGAGGGCTTTGGTACGAAAGGGCCTACTCTATCAACCTATATCTCCATTCCTGGCCGGTATCTGGTCCTTATGCCGCCGCTTGGCCGAGTTGGAGTCTCAAAAAAGATTGATAATGAAAAAGAACGGCGAATGCTTCGAGGGATTATGAATGCGCTTAAGCCGCCCAAGGGAGTCGGCTTTGTCGTACGAACAGCCGGTACTGAGCGAACCAAGTCAGAGATGGCTCGTGACATGGCGTATCTACTGCGGCTTTGGAAGAGCATTGTCAAACGGATGAGGAAATATTCCGCCCCGATCGATATCTATCAGGAAAGTGACATGATTATTCGGACAATCCGAGACATGTTCACCGAAGATGTGGGAAGGATTCTTATTGATGATCGTGCTGCATATGAACGAGCAAAAGAGTTCCTCGAGTTGGTTATGCCTAAGTACGCCAGCCGGTTGCAGTTTTATGATGGTAAAGAACCATTGTTTTATCGCTATCGACTTGAAGAAGAGATTAGCCGAATTCATCAGCACAAAGTTCCGCTTAAAGGAGGAGGGTCGATTGTAATCGATACGACCGAAGCGCTTGTTGCCATTGATGTCAACTCAGGAAGTTTTCGTACAGAAAAGTCAGCAGAAGAAAACGCCTATCAAATGAATCTGATAGCAGCAAAAGAGATTGCTCGTCAGTTACGATTACGAGACCTCGGTGGCGTCATTGTGAATGACTTCATTGATATGCGGCGAGAAAAATATCGTCGTGGAGTTGAGAGGGCCTTGCATGATGCAATGAAGCGAGACAGAGCTCGTACAAAAGTCTTACGAACGAGTCCCTTTGGGCTGATAGAGATGACTCGGCAGCGAATCCGTCCGTCACTACGAAAGAGTGTTTTTCGAGATTGCCCCACGTGCTTGGGCACTGGAATGGCGAAGACCCCGGAAAGTGTGGCGATTGAGGTTATGCGAATGCTGCAACTATCGGTAACACGTGAGGATATTGCGCGTTTGACAATTACAGTGCATGATGAAGTGGCAACGTGGATAAACAACCGAAAGAGACGAGAGATTGCCCAGTTCGAAGACGTTTCTCGTGTAGAACTTCATATTGTGGGTCAGGACACTGCGTCCCCAGAACATCTGGCAATTGAAGCATGGGAAGCGAGTGGGCGAACGGTGCGGTTTCCATAAACTTCAGCAAAAAGCAGAGAAGAAAGTGTCAAACTCCCGTGCTTTTCGCAAGAGGCTGGATTTTTTCGCTCACGGATTACAATAAAAGGTTCCCGATCCGGGAATTGGTTTACATGAATTGAGGTTTTCTGATGGCTGCCGAAACAACATCGTCCGACTCACCAACAACCGACACCATGGTTAGTGGTGGTCATCACTACTGCATCGTGTCAGATGGCGGGCGTCAGTATCGTGTCTCTGAGGGCCAAGAAATCGAAGTTGATTTTCGGCCAATTGACGCAGGGGCTGAACTCGTCTTTGACAAAGTGCTCGCAGTGGGTAAAGAAGGAAAACTCCAAATAGGGGCTCCGATCATTGACGGTGCCGTTGTCAAGGCAGAAGTTCTTGGCCTGTCTCAGGGTGAAAAAATCTACGTTCAGAAATTCCGCCGCAGAAAGAACTATCGTCGAAGAACAGGGCATCGGTCAGTGTCGACAAAAGTTCGAATCAACGAGATACCCTCTGTTGAGTAATTGATTCTTTATCTGAAAATGTCCAGAGTCTCTTCACGCCTCAAGCTCAATCTTGAGTTTTTCTGCGAATTTATTCAATGATTCCAGCAAGTGGACCACCTCTTCGGCAGAGGCTGTCAATTTTTTTCACAACATCAGGGTCTTCCTCGACGGGTGGAGCGTGGTGCGGCTTGAGCCGAGCATCAATGACAAGTGGCCCTGCACAGCCCCAATGTTTTTGATGAATTATTTCTCGGACACCATGAACATCAATTGCCGGATTAGATCTGGTGAATGTGATCCACAGAAGATTTTCCAAAGTTGCCGCAGTGAATGCACTGTCGTCGGCAATTATAATGAGAGGCCATTTCAGCAAGTCATTTTGTTGATCGATCGCACGAGTAAATCGTTGTATCTCCTGAGTCCAATGAGCCTGCTTTGTTGTGTGCCAAATCGCATCCTCATTTGCCACATGCAGACAGGGTCGAGGTTCGATAGGTGGGCCGGTAACAGCAAGTACGCCGGGTATGCATGCAAACGGTTTCGAGAAACCCTCCGGAAGGTGAAGGTTGCCCGAGATTTCGTTTGGTAGTTCACGGACTGATTGCCCACGGGCAGCTACAACCAACTTAGAACCATTGTTCAATCCTTGGCCAGAGTAATCGAGCGTATCAATTGTTGTCTTGGTATGGAAATGACAGTCTCGTCTCCAATCCACTCGTTGTAGAAGATGGCTGAAAAACCTTTGTACATCGTGAGCATTCAGGTCAGGTGCATCCGCCTGATTAGCAATGAACAGATATTTCGCCAGAGAAAGCTGGCCCTGTCCAAGTATTGCTGAAGCCTGGGTGAGTAACTCAGCTGGTCGAGATGAATTTTTCCAGGGTAAATAACGTTCACTGCCAACAGCCAGAAGAAGTGGATGAACACCGGCCGCGTCTACGGCATGAATACTGGATATTCCTGGCAGTACGGTTGGAATAATAGGACCAGTGATTTCATGAACAAGCCACCCAAACATGGTGTCTTCCTGAGGCGGTCGTCCTACCACCGTGACCGGCCAGATTGCGTCCTCTCGCTGCCAGACATGGTCAACTCGCATGACGGGAAAATTATGCTGTCGAGAATAGTAACCGAGGTG
>JAUWWJ010000203.1 GCA_030616935.1 Planctomycetaceae bacterium | reverse complement strand
TTTAATCCGGCGGAGCAACCTTGCAGGGTAAGCGAAGGCAGCCGGTTATAAAGATTGCATCCGGCGATCGATTGAACGACAACCAAATTCTTTCAAAAGAATTCGACCCGCTTCCATTTCTAAGGCTTATTCTTTGGGTATGAACACCTCACACAAAGCACTGCTCGTTCTACTTACTTGTCTTTTCTTTCCATCGATGCAGAGGGTGTCGCGTGGCGAAACAAAATATCCAATTGTTGATGATGCTGCTCTCGCTCAACAATTTGTAGAGGGACTCGCAACTCTTGTTGAAAATGCACCATCCAAAACCCAACGAACACTTGAGGCGGGAAATGCCCTCCGTTTGTTAGCTCAAACGGAGGGCAGCTCCATTCGGCTCCCAAACCGCCAAGAAAACCTAACAGATAGTACAGAAGAACTTTACCAACGTGTTATGCCAGCAGTTGTCGTCATCGGCTCTATCTACAAATGTGACAACTGTAGCAGGTGGCACCTCGGGGGGATGGCGTCCGGTTGGCTACTCGCTGACCACGGTCTTGTCGTCACGAACCATCATGTTTTTACCGAGGAAGAAAACCACTACTTTGGCGCTATGACATCTGATGGCAACGTCTTTGCCATTCGTACCATTCTCGCATCTGATCGTGATGGAGATGCAGCTATCGCACAGCTTGACACACGTGGCGTTGTTCTTCCATTCCTCAGACTTGGTCAGACAGCTGCCTGCGGAGACCCTGTTGTTGTAATCAGCCATCCAGCCGGACGGTTCTACAGTCTCACTCGGGGAGTGGTCTCCAGATACCACCGCCATGACGCAGATCCAGCAACGATGGCAAAGTCAGATGGAAGCGTTCACGCGCCGAGGAAACACACTCGTGACGAAACGTTGCAAGACACCCCGGCAACCGTCTGGATGAGTGTCACCGCGGACTATGCTGTTGGCAGCAGCGGCGGGCCTGTCTTTGACTCAAGTGGTGACGTTGTCGGCATGGTGTCTCGAACATATTCAACACAGGCAAATAAAAACCATCGCCGTCATGACTCATTTGGAAACCAAATGGTTTTTAAAGACTGCGTTTCATTTGATACGATTCTCGGCCTTCTTGAAAATGCTGACTGAGCACTATTAAGCATCCCCGTTGTTGCTATCGATCCCCAGTTCCCGTCGACGCACGCTAAGTTTCTCAGTACCCCCTTCAACAACAAATCCATCAGCTTCCATCGCCAGACGAAGATCAGTCTCCGCGGTGAGTGCATCTTCTTGACAATAAAACGTCTGACTGAATTGTGAAGGAAGTAAATCCAGCCGAGGTCGAAGAAACCTTTTATGACAAGCGAGACTATGTAAGCGTTGCCCCTTTGGATTGTGGTGCCCTTCGCGATGCTGGCGAATACGGTCTTCCAGTGGCTGACTTGTCTGCCCGACGTAAAGATACCCAGAGGAGTTACCCGAGTCACTCGACAAAGGCGTCAGTTCGATAATGTAGAGATGCCAGACGGTCATATCACCGTTCACAGTATACCCGTCACATCGAAGCTGTTGCCGCAGATGCTTCATGGCAGCGTCCACATCTGACTTCTGAGTTGGCTTCATAAAGGGATTGTCTCTACCACCAGGCTGTTCTGGCTGAGGCATTGCCTCATACACAACATTCACAACCCGCATACGCTTGGCCCTTCTCGATGTTTTGACCCACCGATCAAGCTCTAGACCTGGTCGTTTTGGCAGGGCTTTGACGACTACACGAGGTCGATCTGCCCGTCGGCGTGCCCCAGTAAGATCACTCATCTTCAAAACACAAACCCAGACCCGTTGCGTCTCTCCGAGAAACTTCGAATGCTCGGGCATAAAAATGAAACCTACTTGTGTGTTTGACTTCTTCTTGAGTTCAGTTTGTATTCAGTTCCAAGGCGCAATTCATGGCGTGCTCGGTGTCTTCCGCCAGACACCCTGTACGCATCAGCATTTCCTATGTGATCCAGACTCCATGCGCGAGAGCCATGGCGTCATTTACGTTGGCTGCTCAGTTGGTCTCATAAGAATATCGTGAACCTGAACATGTGGCGGGCACGACAACATATACACAACAGCTTCTGCCACATCGTTCGCCTCCAGGACCTTAAACCGAGAGTATACCTCACGGGCTTTTTCTTCCGACTTCATGTAGTTACTTGCAAATCCTGTCTCAACAAAACCTGGGCAAATCTCACCAACCCGAATTGAGTCGCCTTTTTCCCGCAACTCCATTCGCAGTGCTTCGGTCAATGCGCAGACGGCATGTTTTGTAGCTGAATAAAGACCAGCTCCAGCGGGAACACGCTGCCCAGCCATTGAACCAATATGAATAATGTGTCCGTGGCCACCTCTGGATCGCATATCAGCTAAAGCATCACGGGTGCAGATACACAACCCGAGAACATTGACGTCGAGCATCTCTCGCCACTCGTCAACCTTACCTTCAGCAAGCGCAGCCGCATGACCAAGCCCCGCATTATTAATTAAAACATCAACACCGCCGAAAGTTTTACGCGCAAGTGAAAATGCTTCATGTACAGAACGCTCATCCCGAACATCACACTGGACGGCAAGACTACGATCTCCGGACGTATCAACCTCGCGTAGAACTTCAGCAACTCGGTCTTGTCGACGGGCGGATCCGACCACCCGCATTCCTTCATCCAACAGCCGCGTTGCAATCGCTGCCCCTATTCCATTGCTGGCACCGGTAATAAACGCCGTTTTTCCTTTCCATTGATTCACTCCGTGCTCTCCGTGTGGCATGCTCATTCGTAAATTCTCTCTTCGTGGATGCACTCGTGCCATATCGCGCGTCCAGAAAACACGCACGGCAAAACCCTGACTCGCTATGATTTTATCAGCATCAAACAAAGTACCCCATCAAAGTTGCAAGAAAAAATATTTGCCGAGTGAAACCCGTAGAATAGGCTGCTGAACCATCCTGACACACTCAGTGCTTTTACAATTCACTGCACCAACGACATTGTGCTCGAGAGAAACGAAAAACATGACAGAAGAAGTCACCGCTGCTACCCCTTCAACAAAAACTGAAACCATTTTTGTGACAGGAGCTACAGGATACGTCGGTGGAAGGCTTGTTCCACTCCTGCTCGAGGCTGGTTACCGTGTGAAGTGCCTTGTACGGGAACCACGAAAGCTTGACGCACGACCATGGCGTCAACATGCTGAACTCGAGGTCATCAATGCTGATCTTGCAGACCAGGAAGCTGTCACAGAAGCCATGCGAGGCTGCAAGGCTGCTTACTACCTCGTGCACTCAATGGTTGCAACAGGTGGCACCTATGCCGATCGGGATCGAGATCTGGCTCGCATGTTCGCCAATGCAGCACGTGCAGCCGACCTGCCACGCATCATATACCTTGGCGGCCTTGGTGAAATGGGACCAGATCTCAGTCAACATCTTCGTTCACGACGTCAGGTCGAAGAAGAACTTGCTTCATCTGGCATACCAGTCACAACCTTTCGAGCTGCCATGATCATTGGATCAGGTTCGGCATCTTTTGAAATCTTGCGATACCTTGTTGAACGTCTCCCGATCATGATCACACCAAAATGGGTGACTACAGAATGCCAACCCGTTGCTATCGCTGACGTTCTTTACTGGCTCGTAAGCTGTCTCGAGGTGCCCGAGACAATTGGGAAAACTCTCGAAATCGGTGGCGATGATGTCATGGCGTATCAGGAACTCATGCGGGTTATGGCAGAAGAGCTTGGGCTAAGCCGACGGATTATTCTCCCGGTACCGGTACTGACCCCTCGGCTCAGTTCACACTGGATTAATCTCGTGACACCCGTCTCATACCGAATCGCTCGCCCACTTGCCGAAGGGCTCAAGAATCGTGTCGTTGTGACAGATGACACGACTCAACGACTTATGCCACACAAAACGCTGGGGGCTCGCGAAGCGATACGACGGGCTCTTGAAAAAATCGAACAGCAAGCTGTAGAGACTCGGTGGAGTATTGCCGGTCCGGTTCCGGGTGATCCATCGTGGGCTGGTGGCACCGTCTTTACTGACGAACGCATAGTTGATGTTGAAGCAGATTCGGCAAGCCTTTATGCAGCAGTCTGCCGCATCGGTGGAGGCAACGGATGGTACGCGGGAGACATCCTCTGGCGTATTCGAGGGTGGATGGACACGCTTGTAGGAGGCCCCGGACTTCGCCGAGGAAGAAGACTCCCAGAAACAGTTGAGTTTGGTGAGACACTCGATTTCTGGAGGGTCGTTGGTATTGACCGCGACCGCTCGCTCTCGCTCCGAGCAGAAATGAAACTACCTGGTGAAGCACAGCTTGATTTCAAAATTGAACCTATTGATCCGAACCGGGAACCACCAATCACACGACTCGTTATGACTGCGAGGTTCCGTCCGCGTGGCCTTGCTGGACTCCTTTATTGGTATGCTGTCATTCCCCTCCATGAATTTGTCTTTGGAGGAATGCTCCGAGGAATTCGTAAAACAGCCGAAGCAATGCATCGCTCAAACACCCCACGCCAAAAAG
>JAUWWJ010000392.1 GCA_030616935.1 Planctomycetaceae bacterium | reverse complement strand
GACTTCTTGTGAATCAACTACGCATGATTCCTGCAAGTGGCGGTGGCAGAATCCGTACAAGTGCCAATCTCAAAGGCGACCTCGAAACCGTTCGAAATTGGCTTGCAGAGAAAGAGGCCGAGGGTGACATTGACCTCAAACAACTTTGCATTATCGGATCCGGACTCGGCGGCACACTCGCCGCAACATGGGCCGTAGCCGACTGGAATTGGCTCCCAAATACTCAAGGCCCACAAGGACAACAGGTTCAAACGATCATTCTGATTAGTCCGGTCTGGGCTGACCAGGGAATATCCATCACGAATGCTCTCAGCGTTCGAACAACCAATGGTCAACGTGAAGTGAAACCATTTCTAGAACACCTTCCAGTCATGATCATTGCCGGAAGCAACGATCGCCAATCAAGTCAACTTTTCCAGCGATTGAAGGGCGCGCGTCCTGCGAGTTGGTTTAAGGAATCAGCAAATGGGACAAAGGAGCAAAGCAAAAAGAAACTTCCACCGAATCAGCCTAAAACGGGGCCACTTGTCTTTGAAGAAATACGTTCGAGTCTTCGTGCAGACAAACTCGCATCTCTCCCCTCAGGAAATCGTACTCCATTGCAATTGTGTGTGTGGTTTATCAGCGAAACATTGTCGAGCAACAATTAACAAATCCTTGGTTGATCTATGTTACCTGCATGATCACATACGGAAAAAGCTCCCACAAAGGCTTTCCCTTATACATTACGGAAGTCGTAATTCTGTGCCAGGCACAAGCAATTCAGGGCTTCGCAAGCGATCTCTATTTGCATCAAAAATGGCATTTGCCATGTGTTTGTCTCCATACACTCGTTGAGCAAGCGAAGCTAACGTTTCACCAGGTGCAACGCGAATCGCGTCACGGCTACGCTTGCTGGCCGTGTCCTCGGGACGAATCGACTGCAGTTTTGGTGGACTTCCAAGCCACGGCCCACCTGCACCTTCGGAACCGTTTTCTCTTTGACTTGGTAACCTGCTTTGCGTTGACGTCGAATGGACAGTCGCGTTAGGAGTACTTTTTGTACCGTTGATATCAGAAGGCTCAATGCGACGAGTACCTTCGTATGCCGACCCCTTACCAAAGACACGCCATGCAGGTGGCACGATCATCTCAAAGCCAATCGGCAGTACTTCTGGACTCGATAATCGATCGGCATTCACCTGCCACAGGGCTGACGCTGCTTGTGGATGTCCGTATAGGCGAGTTGCAATACCTGTTAAATCATCGCCATCCTGCACACGATACCGATCCGGAATCGAATCTGGTATTTCTCGATGCGGGCCAACATTTTTATTTCCAGCCAGGTGGAGCCGATGCGACGCGTCAGCGTGTGATCCATCCAGAAGTGGTGGTGGGGGCATTTCAACGGTCGTACGATATGCGCCATACATGCCCGGCGGCGCGTTACCTAGCGAACGTGCTGGCATTCTCTCCGGGGTGACACGCTGATGTTGTGAAGGTAAATGTCTTCCTTCTAGTCGACTTAATCCTGATTCCGAAGGGTTATTATTCTGTCGAATAAAGCGAGTTCCTTCAGAGTTTTTTACAGGAACCGTAAAGGAATTCGACATCGACTGTGATGATTTGCCTCTATCAAAAGGATTGGTTTGCTGACAAGGAATTTGCGTGACTGCTTCACGGGACGCAGTACTCAAGACTGATGAGATAAACGGCGCGGCAACGAAGCCACCCGCCACAACCATTCCTAAACCAACAAGAAACCGAAAGATTTGAACAAGACTTGTCATGCTTTCACCACAAAGAGGCTGGAGACCGTGTTGAGCAGGCACAAGAGGCCCTGCCCAACTGCTGCATCCTTGCAATTGAAAACGCCTAGAATCGAGAATTACGATTACCCATAACTATGAGACATTTATTAGGGGCAAGCGTTCGAAGAACACATTCTTCGTCAGAAAGATCACCTAACGACTCTCCTTAAGCCTGCACAATCAGCATGAACCGCAAGGATTCACAAGAGCGTCGTCACAGCGGCTCCGCTATAGCCTGGCGCTTTTCGGGTGCCGCATTCCCCACACTCCCTTGCAACCAAAGTACTATCGGCGATGCGATCACAATTGTGCTGTACGTACCGCTGATAATCCCTATGAGAATGGCAAAAGCAAAGGCATGAATACCCTGCCCGCCTAAACAGTAGAGAATGATGGCTGCCAACAGGGCTGTTCCCGACGTAAGTATTGTTCGACTCAGTGTCTGATTAATGGCTCGATCAACCATCTCAGCGGAGACAGCTGAACTCTTACCTCGTATTTCTCTCATCCTGTCAAAAATAACGATTGTGTCATTGATCGAAAAACCCACGATCGTCAACAGTGCTGCGACGACATCAAGACTGATCTTGAAATCATCAACAAGCGCCCAGCCTAGATATGGGGCAACATAAACACTCAGTGCAATACACGCTATTGTGACAAGAACATCATGTAGCAATGCGACGACTGCTGCCAACCCAAATGCCACATTTTGAAATCGCAACCAGACGTATGCAACAATCATTACAAGGCTGGCCAAAAGAGCATAGACGGCTGTCACCTTCGTGTTGCCGGCGACTTTCCCACCTATTGAATTCGCTGAGAGATAAATTGGTGTACTTGCCAACTGACCCGCAACTTGCTCCAACACTTTACGAGTGTCCTCCGGGGCAAGTGATGTAGACAACGACCACGTGCGATATGGCTTCTTTCGGGTTTGCATTCCAGGGGACGTCAACTCAAAGGCAACCCCTTCGTGGCCAG
>JAUWWJ010000382.1 GCA_030616935.1 Planctomycetaceae bacterium | reverse complement strand
TGCTGTAATGCGAGGCGTGACTCTGGGCGCCGTATAGATGACTGTGCGAACTGTGGCCATGATATTCGGAGAAGTACCCGGCAGCTTTCGAACCAGCATTTCTCCATGACTGGGCAACAGCTGGTACTGTTATTCCCACAACGATTAAACAAAACACGATGAAATGTAAACGGCGATTCATTGGGGGCCTCTCAGTCGGTAAAAGTCTAGGGACTGGTACTATCTTATCATTCCCTGAGGACAACGTAGCTTATGATTGATTATACCGGACAGAATATGATTCATCCAGTTTTTGTTGAAGTATAACGTACGGCGTGCGGGCGAACGGTTCTAACTGACCAACAGGTCACATTCCTAGTATCTTAGAGACGAGAAAATTCAAAACAAAAAGGTAGTCACGCATTGATGTTCCCCTGTTTTAAAAGATTACTGCTGCTTGCAACAGTCAGCATATTTCATTTCCACTCACTTGTTGCACTAGGTAGCCCTCCCAACATTGTTGTCATCATGGCAGATGATCTAGGGCTTGGTGACATTAGTTTTCACGTTCGGTCAATTCAGAACAAAGTACCCGTCGTTGAAACTCCAGCGATCGATGAACTTGCATCTCATTCACTTTGGTTTACCGACGGCCATTCCGCTACAGCCCTCTGCGCTCCTACTCGCTACGCCGTCATGAGCGGGAACAACAACTACCGTTCCTACGCACCGTGGGGCGTGTGGAGCACATTTGGTGAATCTGCATTCAAACCTAACCATGCCACACTAGGCACCGTTGTTCGTGATGCTGGCTACCATACGGGATTCATAGGAAAATGGCACTTAGGTGGTGACTTTTATATCCCTGGAAGTGACGCTTTTTATCGTGGCCCAAAAAATGGTGATCTTACTGGCAAAGTGGATATGACGCGGTTTGTCTCGGGCGGGCCAAGAGATTGTGGGTTCGATTATGACTTTACCACACCCTGTGGAATTCAAGGTCCAATTTATTTGCTTTACGAAAATCAGGAATGGAGCCCAATAGCTGATGACTCGCAAATTATTTTTCTCAACGAAGACACTGCAGTTCACCCCAAAGACATCAGCGACAAAGGACCAGGATTAGGTGATTCACAGTGGGACTCTCGTGAGATAGGTCAGCGACTTTCAGAAAAAGCAGTTGACTTCATAACAGACGCCGCAGCAGACAAAAAACCTTTTTTTCTGTACTACTGCTCCCCAATGGTTCACCTGCCACATTGTCCACCCAACTTTTTTGATGGGAAGAAAATTAAAGGTCAAACACCAACCAATCACCTCGACATGCTTTTAGATCTTGACATGCAGGTCAAACGAATTGTCACTGCTCTTAAAGATATCGGTCAGTACAACAACACACTGTTGATTGTCACCTCTGATAATGGTGGCCTTGCTGACCAACCAGCAGAAAAGAAAGGGCATCAATCAAACGGTGGTTGGAAAGGCAATAAAAACTCTCCGCTCGAGGGAGGCCATCGAGTTCCATTCTTTACAGTATGGCCCGGGCGTATTACTCCCGGCATTACCGATGAACTTGCAAGCAATCAAGATATTCTTGCAACACTTGCAGCTCTCGTGGGCACGCGTATCCCCAGCGATCAGGCTATGGACTCGAATGACCTACTTCCACTACTTACGGGAGAAGGAACGTTTCGGAAAAGAGATATCTTTCTTCAACAAGCCGGCTCGCAGTGCGAGGTCATGGTTCGAAAAATGCCCTACAAACTGATCATGCAAAGTGACCAGAAACGCACCCACTTTACACCCATAAAACTGTTTGACCTTAAGGCCGACCCGCACGAAGATGTAAACCTTCTTGACCAACCGAAGTATCGACTCATATCCCAATCACTCTTATCAGAATATAAAAATATTGTTCAATCGAAATGTTCAACTGCTCCAGAACACTTATAAAAATCAGGCGTAGTACGATTTCTTGCACATAAGCAAGTCCTCTCAGTGTGCGGATGAACTTGAAGCCACAAACAGCCAGACATCTTTTCGAAAAATAGTGCTGCTGTCATACTAAAAGAATCTTTTTCGTCAATCTCTCCAGAAAGCCCGATTATGAGCACTACTTTTCTTCGGTTAACAACGCTGTGTGCTGCGTGTTGTATCTGCTTTTTGATTCCCACTTCGAATCTCGAAGCAGAACTTTATGAAGTCCGCGGCTACATTCTGGGTGACGACAGCGACGAAGATTCAGTCGACGAGTACTTGTCACATGCTCTCATCCCTGCTCTTAAGCGACATGGCATTGGGCCAATTGGTGCTTTCACAAATGCTTCGAATGATGAAACTGGGGTAAAAACCATATTTGTGATCATTCCTCACAATGACCCCTTTGCAATGTTGCAGGATCGTGAAGTCATTCAATCAGACCAGCAATACCAAGGTGACGCAGCCGCCTTTTTTGGGCGCAGCAATCGAGACAAAAGCTATCAACGGATATCGAGTGAACTTTTAGTTGCGATGCAGTGTTGGCCTAAGGTGAAAGTTCCTCCAGGAGTCACCACAAACAAAAATCGTGTGTATGAACTACGAACATACGAAAGTGCTCACGAAAAATTGGGGCAACTCAAGGTAGATATGTTTAATAATGGTGAGGTGCCAATTTTTCTTGACTGCGGAATTACTCCGATATTTATCGGGCAAGCCGTCATTGGTCCGGACACTCCAAACCTTACCTATCTGACAATGTACCCCAGCGAAGAATCACGGCTTCAGGCTTGGAAATCGTTCCGAGAACATCCCGCCTGGAAAGTGCTTAGTAAAGTAAAAAAGTACAAAGGAACGGTCAGTAAAATTCACAAGTACG
>JAUWWJ010000467.1 GCA_030616935.1 Planctomycetaceae bacterium | reverse complement strand
GACTTCGCATGAGGGCTTTTCACTTACCTGATTGGGGAGAAGCAAATGACGAACTATCCTTTTGATTACTTGGAACATCTTTTGAATCGCCATGAGACTCGACAGCATTATTGAAGACCAACATATTCGCTCGCGGATTCGCAATCTGACTCAGCACTATTTGGTCATCCGGCTGAATACCGTCTGCCATTGATTCAAAAACAGCTCTGCCCGCAGATACCTGCACAAGCGGTGGTTGAAGAATCGCCAACTTTTTGTTTCTTACAGCCCAGACATCTCCATTTGGCCGTAATGCCTCGTACGGGACGGAAACGAGTGGCTGATTCGTTTCAACCTCGACCTGAACATCAACAAACATTCCACGGAGAAGTGATTTTGGTGCACCGAGGGGTAAATCTGGCAAGGCTGCCCCATAGCGATCAATTGCCTCAACATCCGTCGGATCGGATACAAGGACTCTGCAGGGAAGCGTTCGCGTTCGCGATTCCAAACCTTTCCCTTCCTGCCTTTCGAGTACGCCCTTCCAGCGATACTGACGCTTACCTATTCGGTAAATAACCGTCGCTGGCGTATCAGGAAAATCATAGGGAGACGTGCCTGGTGCTCGACGACTGTCACTCCATATTCGCGACACATCGTCCATCTGCCAACTCACCCTCACCTCGGCAGCACTGGTATCCTCAATAGTGACCAGTGGATTTCCTTTACTAACAAAAGATTCTGCCTCAACTATTTCTTCAACAATAATACCGCTTACGGGAGCAGCTATCCGTGTTCTTCCAAGATCGAGATTGGCTCGCTCGAGCATTGTTTCCGTCAATGTTTGGCCTTCGTTCAAACGAATACGACGCTTGGCAAGGACACGACGCTGACCCTGCAATGTATTCAGGTTGCTGTCAGCGGACAGTTCGTCTCTTAAAGCTCTTTCATAATCTGCTTCAGTCACAACCCTGTCAGATTTCAGATTGTTTTGTCTCACAACTTCGCGATGTGCTAGATCAACTTGTCTTTTCGCAAGTTCCACTGACCGAATATTCTGATCAATTTCTTCATCAATTTCCTCAATAGATAAAACCGCCTGCTTGAGTTCCTGCTTCAGCCGACGGACTTCAAGTTCGTAATCACGCGGGTCAATTTCGAGAAGCAATGTACCTTGATCAACAAACTCCCCGCTTTGAAAGTCTGCTGTCTTTTTGACGATTCGTCCGGCAACTTCAGCTGAGAGCGTGACTTCTCGCAGTGGCACAACGACTCCATCAAAATCAATCTGAAAAACACCAGGTTCACGAACTGCTAATACTGTCTGAACAGCCGTCGCAGTGACACCCTCAGCCGCTATTCGCGGTGGTGGTGGCTGGCTTCCCATTGCCATAAAAGCAGCCACCCCGCACCCAAGAATGAGAAAAGGAGTGACCCAGCCAAGAATAGTCCGAAGCATTATCATTTTAAGGTAATTCTCTCAATTACTTTCTACGTCTTGGGCACTCGGTCCTGATGGAGCACTGAGTGCTTGTTCCTGGGAAACCTCAACGGACAATGGCGAATGTTTACCAAGAGCGGCCAAGCAAAAAGATGTGACGTAATCCGCAAGATCAACTGGGTTATGAAGATGTTTTATTTCATTTGGCGGAATAAGCATGCCAACAACATCACCAGCAGCACGATACAAAAAACATTGACCCACAACGCTCAGACCAACACGACGTACTTCGGGAGGCGACATTTCACCGTCTGTCAGTTCATCGAGAATCGAGCACAGGACTGTAAAGTGCGGCCGTATATAATCTTCCACAAGCTCCCTGCACGCATCGGTTGGGTGGAGTATTTCGCGAAGCATCAGTCGAACCTGCCAAGGAGGATGATCAAAACCAAGCATTCGCTGAAGCATGTTGCCAACGAAGTCACGAAGTTTCTTGACTGCCGGGGTACCATCAGCCCATTCAGGAAGTGGGACTTGCTGAGATCGTTCCTCATGGGCATGCCTCACGCTCTCAATGTAGAGCCGGTGCTTATCCCCAAAGTAGTAATTGACTGCCGCAACATTCACTGTCGCCAGCGTGCAGATATCTCGAATAGTCGCAGCCTCGAATCCCTTCTCGGCAAACTCCTGACCCGCTGCAGATAGAATTCGGCCACGCGGGTCATCG
>JAUWWJ010000185.1 GCA_030616935.1 Planctomycetaceae bacterium | reverse complement strand
GCGCGCCGGTGGCTAATTCTGTGATTGCGGCCATGCCTGCAGAATGATGGTTGCGTCCGGTCAAAAGTGCTTGTCGAGTTGGAGAACACAGTGCCGTTGTATGAAACCGGTTGTATTTCAATCCGCCAGCAGACAAACGGTCGAGCGTTGGCATCTTACAGGGACCACCAAACGCGCTCGACGCACCAAAGCCAACATCATCAAGCAATACAATGAGTACATTTGGTGATCCTTCAGGAGGACGAACCTGAGGAATTGCTGGAAACACAGCATCAGGATCTTTTGCGTCATATACAACAAGATCTGGTCGAGCAGTATTCGGCATCGGCAATACGGTTCTGTCAGCCTCAGACTCAGCAGCGAAAACACCCGACATGGTGGTCAGCACGAATGCCATTGCAGCAACTGTTGTGGGTCCAAAAGATGCCAAACAAAACACTGCCGATACACCATTTGCCTCACGGTCCATATCCTAGGTCTCCTCTATGTTTACTGCTCATTACACTGAAAACGCAAATTATCAGTATATAATCGAGAAAACTAAAATCACTATGCAATTTGCGCATTCCGACTGACGCGAACATTCTCAGTGGTCTTTCATTACTTATCGCGGATTTTCGTCTGTCAATCACAAAGATGAAGGAATCTTTGTACGGCTTGACGAAAAGACCGGGCCTTCTGGCTTACTCGGCAACGTCTGCTGCCACTGCAAGATTTTGGTTTTAAGCACGCCAACGACTTCGGGATGTTCCACAGAACAATCTGTTGATTCCTTCTGATCGTGCGTGAGGTCATACAGTTCAACATGACTCAGCTCCGCATTCCCGATCAACTTCCATGAACCATCAACAATCGCATATGAACCCCAATGAAATGGCCGATTTTTCGGAGCGGGCCAAGGCGAGCTCGCTTTCCAGAAAAGTGGCTTTTTTCTACCAGGTATCGACTTCCCACATAATGCGCTCACCTGACTAACACCATCGGGTACGTATTCTTCTGGCATGGTCGCACCAGCGAATTCACAAAACGTTGGTAAGAGATCAACAGCTGAGATACATGTTTGATTATCAACAATCCCCGCAGGAATTTCGCCGGGCCATCGCGCGATAAAAGGCACGCAGATACCTCCTTCAAAAAGCGCTGCCTTATATCCTTTTCGACCACCGGTAACACCTTTAGATGCCCCAATACCAAACCCTGCTCCAGTCGCAGTATCGTAAGACAATTTCAACTCTGTTTGATTGGCTGCTCGTGCAGGGCCGTTGTCTGAACTGAAAATAACAAGTGTTTTCTCTGTCAGACCATTTTCATCCAAAGCATTCAACAGACGACCAATTCGATCATCTGCGTGGGCAAGTGTCGCAGCATAGATATTGTCCGCGTCATCAAGATCCTGAAACCACCAACGGTACTTGGGGAGTACATGAAACGGCGTATGCGGCTCATGCATCCAAAGATTGATGAAAAAGGGCTTTTGTTTTTTTGTAGCTTCAGTAATCAGTGAAATTGCCTGATTGACATCCTCATGGACAGGCATCTGTTCACCGGCACAGTTAAATGCTCCATATTTGTCATAGCCGTATTCACTCGGGAGAGGTGAATCAGGAATCATGTCATTCGCGAGGTGCCATTTTCCGAAGTGCCCCGTCATATACCCCACTTGCTGCAACATACGGGGCAGCAACGGAGCATCCGGATTAAGCCAGTCAGGCATGTTGCGACGAGCATTTTGTTCAACCCATGCAAAATGGCCATTGATGTTGTACCGAGCAGGAAAGTGTCCCGTCATCACAGCAGTACGGCTCGGTGAACACACGCCGCTGGCAACGGTGAAGCGATGGAAGTCAGTCCCCTCTCGAGCAAGCCGATCAATATTTGGTGTTTTCACATAAGGATGGTCATGGCAGCTCAGATCGCCCCAGCCCCAGTCATCAGCAAAGATGAAAATGATATTGGGCTGTTCTGCGGCAGACACCGCACTCGCCTTCAGCACCCCCAATAGAAACAGAAGCGAACTAAATAGACACAAAGCGTATCTCGCCATAACTGCATTCCTTTCTCATACCAACAACGATCCGCACCGCCGCATTTAATCTCTCAGCTCGATTAGCTGTAGGACTTTTTCACCGTTGTCTGCCATCAAGGCAATCTTTTGATTCGTAGCTGCATCGAGGACAGTTATTTCAAAGGTTGCAATCTTCGACCACTCAAGTTCTTTTCCTTCAGGCCCTTTAAAATCTTCACGTCGCAGCACTACAGTCTGTGGACCTTGCCCCTCGACTGTCTTTCCAGCTGAAAAACTTCCAATATTGCTCGGACGACTGAGAAATCCACTGTCGGTTCGCAACCGAACATTCAACTTCTTTCCGAAAGGATTCACGACTATTGCCAGTTTCTTTGTTTTCTTTCGGTCAAGCCGAGGACTTTGAAATTTATATGTCTTGATTGTCTGCTGATCGCGCGAGGACCAATTACCAAAACCATTTTCAAAATCGTCTACTGACTCATGAGGATTTGCCAAACTAACAAGGGACTCAAGGTTCACTTTTTCTGGAACGAACGAATGCTCAACCGAATTCAAAGTAAATGTTGACGTTTCACCACGCTCCAACGTTTGAACATACCCAAGTTTGTACCGACAAAGCGCAAAGACATACAGCGGCAAATCTTCAAAGACTCGGACCCTGGCTGACAATGTTTGCTCGTCCTGCCGGGCTTGAGCCCGCTCCCAGAATCGTGTTCGCGGATTGGGGTCGTAGCTGAAATAGATTTCTGTCGCAACAAGTCGATCTTGATCTTCTGGTGTGACAG
Source organism: Planctomycetaceae bacterium (assembly GCA_030616935.1). Next base: position 1,988 of record JAUWWJ010000185.1, on the reverse strand, counting down.
AAAAGGATGCCATGCCACCTGAGACTGAAAAGGTTGACGGTGGTGTCACAGGAATGTGCTGATCAATTTCCTTGAGATACTGGTCAAACCAAAGATTTAGCATGGCCCATTGCTCTGCCCCAGGCCCATGGTTTTGATGCAGATTCGTACTCACCCGCCAATCTGAATGTGGCACGAGAGCCATTGACCGATAGATCCGATCGAACACGGAATGAAAATCATTTGTTGAACTGATGAAGCACACCGGACAGCGAACAAACGGCCAGTACGCACTGGCGTCGATGGTTGACTTATAAAGCTCCAGATTCTGGAAGTGGCCCCGAATCGAACTCCCTTCGATTCCTCCCGGGAAATCAACATACTTAAAACCTGTCCCTCCAACGAAAGGCACAACTGCCTTTAAGCGTGAGTCAATAGCCGTCAGTGCAGTAATCATGCCCCCCATCGAAAACCCTGAAAGACCGATCCGATCAGCGTTTACTTCCGGTTGCTGCTCAAGAAAAGTAATGCCGCGTCGCGCAGCAACCGCAAGGAGAAACCAATTCGAATTTCGTGGACTTGAAACCGCGTCGATTGTGTATTCGTCAGGCAAAAGACTTCGTTTCCATCCCTGCCGAAGTGCCTTGCTATAAAACCGGGGGCCCTGAGTAGGGTCAACGTTGCCCCAATCCGTATTGATATCGATTCCGTCCTCAAGTGGACGTCCGAGCCAATTGATATCGATAGATGCATAGCCCTGTCGTGCAAAGTACTCTCCACGGTGACGGTCCGCCCGCTGGCCACCGCCATGCGCCCACACAAAAGCTGGAAGCTTCGTTTTCCCGGCAGGCAAACAATAGTATCCCGCAATCCGAGATTTTTTACCTTTAAATGTGCCTACAGTGAATGTCACATACCGTGTGATAACACCTTCATTTTCCCACTCCTGAACCACCTTAATATCGAGTGGCTCATGTCGTGGATCGTAGTCTTCCCAAAGCGCAACGGCAGACTCGGGGACGTCAGATGCATATGGCTCAAAGGTATCTGCAGCTTTGAGGGCCGTACCGACCATGACCAAAGTACAGGCAACACAAACAAGTTGTTGGAATCGAGAAGAGAAACGCGAACGACAGAAGTCTTGTTTTTGTAAAAACTCAATTATTACTTGTGCCTTTTTCATTTGAGCAACTCATCTATTTCTGTGAATGAATTCGATTTGGGATCGAGTTGAACAAAGCAGCCCTCTATCGTCTATCGAGTTTTTACGTGATACCACTTCGAGGATCACTTCCACAGACACGAACAAGATTCGGTCGCAATGCGAAATCCACCTGCCACGAACAGCGTTTCTTGAGAGGCATTCTTCTGAGTCAGTACGTTTTTCATATTAACCCAAGCTTTGAAAACCCTCACTGAGGGAATTCGAATGTGCTCATAACATCGCCATTCACCGTGCGATGATGGAACGTCAACGTACTTGCCTTGCCTTTGGAATCGAGATGCCCAGACAGAAATCCACCAGCGACACGAAGGAAACGATGCGAAGGTCGCTCATCACCTTTCTTCCAACCCAACTGATGTTTTTCACTACCTGGCCCGCAGCCAAACTCCCAGAGCCCAGTCTCTGTATCTTCTGACGCATATTGCCAGTGCCGATCACCGCACAAAACAATCACACCATCAACTGATGAAAACTTCCGCCTCAACTGCTCACCCTCATGGGCAAAAATCGTATTGGCGTGATTATCTTTCTTCCCACTTCGATCAGGACCCACAATTGGAGTTGGGCTAAAGACTAGTTTGAACTTTGCCGTAGACGCATCGAGTGTTTCAAAAAGCCAGGATTTTTGCTTCGCCCCAAGAATGGTCTTCTCGGGCCCGTCTACCATGGTATTTGGGCTGCGGTAGTCACGCCCCTCAAGAAACCAGACCTGCAGGTCCTTTCCCCACTGAACAGTCTGATAGCGGGGACTCCGCGAAGGGAACTGTTCCTCATTAAACAGACG
>JAUWWJ010000312.1 GCA_030616935.1 Planctomycetaceae bacterium | reverse complement strand
GCCCAGCACCTGACCACCGAACGAATCGTCGCCGTTCTTCGACTCACAAATACCGCATTGCGTACTATCCGTGGGACCGTTCCCCGGCTTCTCGTCTGCGGGCTGAATCCACACGCCGGTGAGCATGGACTTTTTGGAAATGCTGAAGAAGAGAAAATTATTACACCGGCGGTTGAGCAAGCGAGACAGCAAGGGCTCGATGTGAACGGACCGGTGCCGGCAGATACGGCTTTCACACCACAGTCCCGAGAACGCTTTGATGCAATGGTGTGCATGTATCATGATCAGGGTCATATTCCAATCAAAATGATCGCCTTTGACCGTGCAGTAAATATTACGCTCGGTCTTTCGACGATACGCACAAGTGTTGATCATGGCACTGCATTTGACATTGCGTGGAAGGGGACTGCCGACCCTGGCAGCCTCTTCCAGGCAGTTCGCCTTGCAACACAACTTGCAAAAAAGAAGCTATCAGAATCTAAAAACAGGCAGACAGAGCAAACCTGATTTATTGCCGGGCAACCCTGTACATAGGCTCAGACGCTCTGCCCTTGAGGAATTGGCATCGTCGACTCTATTCTTTTGCACGGGGTCGGCAGGGTTTTGTGTCCTTTATCTCGTATGCCTTTAGATAGATTACAGACTGCCACCACGAAACGCATTCCTTTTGCACCCTTGGAGACTCATGATGAATTTTGCTCGTGGAAAATTGATGCTCGCAAGTTTTTTGACACTTGTTGCATCTGGCGTTGGTTTTGCCACGCGAACTGCCGCTGGTGGTGACTGGGAAAGAGAATTCAATATTGGTGGTGCCGAATTTGGTGCAATCCTCGGGGCTGGTTTCCTTGGCTTTGGGTTGATGATTTTTTTCGGCGGGATCCTTGTTGAAAAGTTTGGGTATAAAAAGTTACTTCTGCTTGCCTGTGTTTTTCACCTTGTCAGTGCTGGCATGCTGTTTCTCGCGAATCCCCTTTTCGATTCATGGCGGCAGACCGATCCTGAACTCGCCACCGCGAGAGTTTTTAAGGTGCTGTTCTGGAGCGCGTTTATTTTCTCCATTTGCCAGGGACTTTATGAAGCAGTCATTAATCCGCTCATTGCACAGCTGTATCCGGACAACAAAACACACTACCTCAATATCCTTCATGCCGGATGGCCAGCAGGCATGATTATCGGCGGCCTGTTTGCGGCTGGGTTTATTGGAGAGAACGCATGGTTTGTTCAGCTGCCGTGGCAGTGGGCCCTCGCGAGTTTCTCTGTCGTCGTTGTTGCCTATGGCGTCATGGTCCTCCCTGAGAAATTCCCTGAAACAGTAGGTGAATCATCCGGTAATTTTGCGACTGTTTTCTCCTGTTTCATATCCATTCCATTCCTTGTACTCATCGTGCTTCATGCGCTTGTTGGATATATGGAATTAGGTGTTGATTCATGGATGACCAAACTCATGGAAAACCTGCTACCAAACTCCATACTAATTCTTGTCTACACCTCACTCCTAATGTTTATTCTCCGGTTCTTTGCAGGACCTATTGTTCACAAGGTCAACCCAATTGGACTGCTTTTCGGCAGCAGCATAATCGCCTGTCTTGGACTGCTCTGGCTAGGATCCCCAATCCAGAGCATCTTTATGATTTTCGTCGCTGCTACATTTTATTCTTTTGGGAAGGCCTTTCTCTGGCCGACTATGCTTGGCGTTGCCGGTGAGCGATATCCTCAGAGCGGGTCTGTTGCGATGGGTGCGCTCGGAGCTGCTGGCATGATCTGTGTAGGACAGGTCGCGGGTCCACGCATCGGAACGCAGCAGGGTTTCGAGATGAGCCAGCGTCTCGAGGAGACGGCTCCTGATACATTCAGCCGTTACGCTGCGGCAGATTTTACAAAGAAATGGGGTTACGAATACCGGGCACTCGACGCAGCTAAATTGAATGCTGCCAATGGCACAGAACTCGTTGATGGGAGGCCACAGTCGACTGATGCGATTACAAACGCGGCACTCATCCCGAATAGTGAGAAGAAAACACTCGTGAAGAATGCGACAAAAGATTTTAAAGCTGTCCAAGACTCGTATTTATACGGTGGGCGGCAGGCACTGAGACTAACGAGTTACGTTCCTGCAGCGATGTCCCTCGGTTTTCTTGGCTTGCTTATCTACTACCGCGCCATTGGCGGCTATAAGGTTATTCGTCTCGATGGAACTGAAGAATTTCATGAGGGCGGCACGGGTGAAGAAACACCAGATGGCACAGGGCCAGAAGACACACCTGCAGCAAGCGAATATTGATGGTTCACCCGGACCTCATACGAGATGAGTTCCTCTGAACACCGATGGATACGGCGTGACTCTAGCCGGAGTTACGCCGTATCTGTTTAATCGATGTCAATTCCCGTACAAACGGCACGAAGATCAGCAACCTTCTGAGCCAACGGCCTCCTTGATTCTCGCTTTGAATAACTTTTATGCACGAATTACCGAAACATTACGATCATGCCGCTGCGCAGGCGCGCTGCCAGAAACTCTGGGATTCCAAACGGTACTGGGCTGCCGACCCAGACCAACGAGGCGAAGTCTTTTCTATGGTCATCCCTCCGCCAAATGTCACTGGGGCCCTTCACCTAGGACATGCCTTGAACAATACGCTTCAAGATATCCTTGTGCGCGCGAAGCGAATGCAGGGGTTCATTGCACTTTGGATACCCGGAACGGATCATGCTGGGATCGCCACACAGGCTGTTGTCGAGCGGCGGCTGCTAGAAGAAGAAGGAGTCTCACGGCATGATCTCGGGCGCGAAAAATTGGTGGAACGCATCTGGGCCTGGAAGGCACAATACGAAAAGCGAATTCTTGGGCAGTTGCGTGATATTGGGGCAAGCTGTGATTGGGATAGAACCCGGTTCACTCTCGATGCCCAATGTGAAAAAGCCGTACGGGAAACCTTCTTCCGTCTTTTCAAAAAAGGTCTCGTGCGCCGTGGCAAGCGATTGGTGAATTGGGATACATTCCTCCAGACTGCTGTAAGCGACGATGAAGTTTTTCATGAAGAAGTGAAAGGACATTTCTGGCATATACGATATGAGGTGATTGATCCAAAACCTGGCGAACCCACCGAAGTCACTGTTGCAACCACACGGCCTGAGACACTCCTCGGTGATACTGCCGTAGCAGTTCATCCGAACCCGGCGGCAGCGATGCAGTCGCTTCTAGGCGAACTTCGCGTAAAACTGGAACAAGCACCAGATAAAGAAAAAGACGATATTCAAGCAGCTATTGAATAACTTCAAACCCGCTCCAAAACTGTACTTGCACGCCTCGAATTGCTTGCACAGATGGCTCAGGATGGTCGGCATGTTGAATTACCTCTCTTGGGGCGAGCCATTCCGCTGATTACCGACGAATGGGCG
>JAUWWJ010000072.1 GCA_030616935.1 Planctomycetaceae bacterium | reverse complement strand
CCCATGTTCTTGAGAGGATGGGAGATGTCGTTTCTGCAGCACGCTCTACCTGCCGAACAACCTCAGTCCAAACATCGACCCGCTGACCTACCGAGTCGTCGATTGGCACAAGCGATACAGCCTGCTTGGTTGGCTCATGACGTCCTTGGTAGACAACACCGCCAGGACACATGCCGCGTTTGTCGAGGAGGCGATAATCCCCCATGAAAAAGTTTCTGGCGTTTCCTTTTGTAAGTTGTTTCGCCTGCCAGAGAGTCAGTACTCGTTGTCGTACGAGCCACTGAGCCACAATCGCCGTTTGGTTTTCCTGAGTATCTGATTCTTTCTTTGACTCTTGATATGCGGCACGAATATCTGAGATGTGTTTTGCAGAGAGCAATCGACTCTCAGTAAGTTTTTCCCAGAACGCATCCAAAGGCAGCACAGGCATAACAAAAGACCAAAAACAAATTCTCGGCTACAAACAGTCGACATCGACGGAAAGCAAGCGGTTCAAGCAAAGTGCACTACGTATAGATTACCCCGTAAATAGCGACTACGGATAGACAGCAGGCCAACAAGAATCGTGACAGTTCGAATTCTCCGGTTGTCCTAGTCAAAACCAGACCGATATGATCCCTTGATACCGACGATAAAGTTAGTATCCCGTCAGGGCATACTACGCGAAGCAGTGACATCCCCAAAACAGGTCGAGTACCATGCGATCGAGTGAGGCCAACAGAATTTATTTTGATCGAGCAGCAGATCAACTCGATCTCAACGAGAACATGCGGCAACTGCTCCTCACGCCACGACGAGAAGTACAGGTTCAGATTCCGGTAGAACTTGATTCAGGAGCTATTGCCACTTTTATTGGGTATCGAGTTCAGCACAACAACGCCCGCGGACCAATGAAAGGCGGGCTGCGATACCATTCTCAAGTAGACCTTGATGAGATTCGAGCTCTTGCGTCACTGATGACCTGGAAGACGGCCGTTGTGAATATTCCGTATGGAGGCGCCAAAGGTGGCATCGCACTAGATCCTACATCTCTTTCAACCCGAGAGCTCGAACGAGTCACCAGACGTTTTGTTGACAACGTGCATGACCTTATTGGGCCTGATGTTGATATTCCAGCACCCGACATGGGAACCTCGTCGGAAGTTATGGCATGGATCATGAACCAATACGACAAATTTCATGGTTTCTCTCCTGCATGTGTTACCGGCAAGCCAGTGGAATACCATGGGCTGCCCGGTCGTGAAGAAGCCACTGGTCGTGGTGTCGGGCTTCTCACCTTAAAACTTCTCAGCCGTCTTGGTAGACGAATACCTGGCACACGGGTCGCGATACAAGGTTTTGGTAATGTCGGCACGCACACAGCAAAGTTTCTCCATGATGCAGAATGTCGAATTATTGCCGTGGGTGACGCGACCGCAAACTTTCACAGCGACAAAGGGCTCGATGTGCTTGAGATGATTCGATACGTCCACAGCAATGGTGGTGCGTTGGCTGGTTACAAGGGAGGAGATGCTATTTCTCACCAGGAACTTCTTTTCTGCAACTGCGACGTCTTGATTCCAGCCGCCCTTGGAGGCGTTCTGACAAGCGAAAATGCTGGTCACATCAAAGCACCCATTGTTATTGAAGCAGCAAATGCACCGACGAATGCTGCCGCTGACGCATTCTTCGACGAGATCGGAGTCACGGTGCTCCCAGACATTTTGTGTAACGCAGGTGGTGTAACTGCAAGTTGGTTTGAGTGGGTACAAAACCGTCAACATTATCAATGGGGAATGAATCGAGTTCGGCAAGAACTGGACCGTATTCTTGGTGAAGCCTTCGAGCAGGTCTGGCAACTCGCCTCAACAAGAAAGGTATCTCTACGAACAGCGGCTTTTATGCTCGGAGTCGGAAGAGTGCATCGCGCAACTGCTCTTGGAGGCATTGAATAGACCCTACGACATCCCCACTGAGGCCAGCTATCTGAAGTAATTCTGGGACGCTGAAGGCTACTCTCTAAACAATGTCATGGGTGACCTGTAGCAGACCCCGACTTTTCATTCACCGCAGGCCGATACCAGGAACCACGCAACCAACGGCTGATAAGTTCAATCTGCTCACTTGTTAAGGCTGGCAGACCACCTTCGGATGCCACACCGAATCGTGGCATCCGATCGTTGGTGTCTGGATAAAATCGTTGGTGGGTTGGATCAGAGATGATGCCTATCACCCACTCTCTAGAACCCCATCCGTTCAAGTCGGGAGCATAACCAAGCTCCGTCTCATTCTCTCGATACGGATGGCAACTTCCACAGCGATCGGTATCAGCAATCAATTCCCTTCCTCGTTTGACGAGCTTCGTGCTTTCGGTGCCATTGAGTAGGCCAGCCTCTTCAACAAGAGCGAACACAACGGCTTCTTTATCTGCTTGCGTCCAGACATCTTTGTCCTCGAAATCTTCTGAAACGAATGACACCATGTCGCCTTCACTGTGCGCTGTGTTCCCAAAATAAGCAGCGCTGGCGACCTGCTTGGGATCAAGCAGCCCTCGCACCCAAGACTCTCCTCCGAATTCAAAAAGATTTGCAGCAGACCCTTTTGCAAAAACCTGCTCAGCACCTTCTACAGAAGGATCAACATGTGCATGACAACTTGCACAGTGCTGTGCGAATAATCTCGGCCCTTGCGTCAGCGGATCACTACGCACCAACGAAAGTGCTCCAGTAGGTGGAATTTTTCCAGGGCGTCCTGCGAGCTCTATTGCTCGATCAGCATCAATCCCAGCCTGCTTCACAGCACTCAAAAACGCCTCAGAACGACGAATGGCTTCAAGCTTATGACGCCTGTTCTCGAAGTCCTTTATTTTCTTTTCATCATGCCCGAGTGCCGCTGCAATCTTCTCGCTATCCCCTCCAGTTGAGTCGAGTAGCTTTTCAACGTCTGCAAAGGCAGATCGGTCCGCCCAGAGCGCATAATAATCTTCGTGCACCGCCATGGCTGTCAAAAGGCCGGCTCCTGCCAAGATTGCGACTGTAAAAACTACATTAAAACGATGGCCTAGTTTCCATTGCCCCAAAATTGGCATAAGAAACATCACACCCAACGTTGCTCCAGGCACGACGATGGCTCCAAGAAATTCACCCGTCGCCCCCCAGCCCTCAAAAACTTTGAGAAACTGGAACAGAAAAAGAAAGTACCATTCCGGTCGGGCGGCAGCGTACGGTTCCGAAGGATCAGCCGGCACACCAAGTTCTGCTCCAAGATGCCCGGAAACGATCGGTTCCCCCGCAAGAATTGCTCGCAACGCTGGCAAGAGAATCACTCCTAACACAACTGCCATAACAGCAAGCATCGCAACCGCATCTTTGAGCACCTGATCCGGCCAAAACATTGCATCGGGCTGAGTGACTGGTTGCTTGGCGTGCAGGCCATGTTTACGAAACAACGAAAGGTGTAAGACAAGAAAGAGAACCAACGTTGCCGGTAAAAATCCCGCATGCAATGCAAAGAACCGTGTGAGTGTGTGGTGGCCATAGTCAGGCCCCCCTACAACAAGCTGCTGGATCGATGGCCCTATCAACGGTACGAGACCAGCCAAATTGGTCGCAACGCGAGTCGCCCAATACCCTTTCTGGTCCCACGGCAAAAGGTATCCCGTAAGAGCCATGCCAAGAACCAGCGTCATCAATACCAGCCCTAACCAGAAGTTTACTTCACGCGGAGCTCGATACGCGCCATCAATCACAACCTGCATGACATGAAGAGCCAACAAGACAATCATTGCCTGGGCCATCACGTGATGAATGCCTCGAAGGAGCCAGCCTCCTGTCATCTCGTGCTGAATGAAATAAACGCTCTCCCAGGCAGTCTGTGCGCTGGCTGAGTAACTCGCCCAGAGCACCAAGCCGGTAATAACCTGTGTCATAAAAGCGAAAACAAGCGTGCTTCCCCATACATAACGCCAACGAGCCCCACCCGGAACTCGCTCGTAAAGTGCGCTTTTAAGAAGGGCTCGGTAGCCTGTTCTGCTATCAAGCCAATTACCAAGCCCGCGTATACCAACTGCCACGTTGCCATCCGAAGATGTGTCAGGACTTTGGGTGTCCGTCATTTTCGAGCCACCTTCTCTTCAGTGCCTGAATAAAAATTCTGCCACTTTACGGATACCGCACCCGACTTGCTGACCTCACATTCAAGACTGTCCATTGATCGAGGACTTGGGCTTGGTGCAACAATACCACCGTCAAGAGTAAAGCTACTGTTATGACATGGGCAGCGAAAACAACCTGCTGCCTCATCTAATTCAACAAAGCAGCCGGCATGAGGGCACGTCGCGGACAGCGCCTCAACGCGATCGCTCCCCTCATCTCTTTTTACATAAACGGCTCCAATCGGTTCGGCTTTAAATCCTGTCCACGCATCAACCCGATCAGCGATCACTGGAAATTGCCGAGGTTGACCATCTGCCGGAACATTCGTGAGATCAGTCAGCGGGAGGAATGAAGCCGCGCCCGATGAGCGACGCAGGGGATCAAGTAACGCCCACAGTGCAGCACCGAAAGGTGGGAGTGTGGCGAGACCTCCGCACAGCATCGCCAAAGCACCTGTCAAAAAGCTACGACGCTTTGTCTTCTCGTCAGCTGGTTCTTGATGTGATTCCGCAGTCACGCCTGGACCTCTCTTTTGAATTCTTTTTATTTTCAAGAATGTCTGTGAGGATACACCATTACAGTCAGTCTATCCTTTTGATGCGCTATTATTGACCGAATCATCCAACAGAAACTTCCTGAACGCAACGAGTTCACGCCGGTTGGAGAGCATGCCACGCGGCGTCGACAGCTTCTGTCACCTGTTTCTCAATCTCGTCGAATGCCCCTGTGGTAATTGCCCCGGCAGCTGCTTTATGGCCGCCGCCGCCAAAGTGCCCGGCAAGGGCACTGCAGTCAGCAGCACCACGACTCCGAAAGCTGAGTTTCACTCTCTTATCAGGCTGCTCAATCATGATTGCGGCAACCTGTGTTCCCTTCACCGCAAGAGTCAAGTTGATAAGATCCTCGGTATCAGCTGGTGAGGCACCGACCTCTTTGATATCGGACTGTCGAACTGTCGAAAGGATACAGTTGCCGTCGTTGAAGGTCCGTGCTCCGGCAAGCGTTCGGCCAACGAGGTGTAGTCGAGCAAGCGTATCTTGCTCAAAAAGCTCTCGGTAAATGAATGGCGGACTCGCGCCGGCATCAACAAGACGAGCAGCCACACGAAATGTCTCGCCGCTTGCAGAGGGAAAGCGAAATCCCCCGGTATCAGTCGAGAGCCCGGCGTACAGTGGCGTTGCAATCGATTCAGTGAGGGGAACCCGCAAGCGAAGACCAATTTCATACACAATTCGTGCTGTGGCTTCAGCTGTCGTATCTTTAAACCAACGATCCGAAAGGTCATCTTCACTCACATGATGGTCAACAACGACAACACGTTCCCGCCGTCGCTTGAGCACCTCTCCCATTGCCCCAAGCTGCGCCCACGCACTGGTATCAAGAACAATGAGTAAATCACGGTCATCAAGATCTGCTGGTGTAACACCTTTCGCTAACGACTCCAATTTATGCTGGGGATCAATCCACTGAAGATTGGCTGGCGTCTCCTGCGCATTGACTATACGGACATCCTTGCCGACGGCTTCGAGAATCCCAGCCATTCCTAACTCGCTGCCAAGGGCATCACAGTCGGGCCTTACATGACTTGTGAGTACAACTCGCTTTGACTCCTCGATAACGGTGAGAAACGCAGACCAATCAAGACGCATGGAATTTTCCTTTGTGTAAAACACGGACGTAGCCAGACTCAGAAATTTCTATAAAAAAGCCCTGGTAGTTTACCCGGAAAAACACGTCGAGGAGAGTGAAACTCCTTGAGACTGCGGTTTTTCTAAATTTACCCGTGAGAGGGATTCGACGTGCACAACATCTGCATGAAGCTGCTTCGTAAGTGCCTCAACTCCCTCAAATTTTTCAGTTGACCGCAGGCGTTGAAAAAATTCTACCTGCAGCAATTGGCCGTAAAGATCGCCCACGAAACCAAGCAGATGAACTTCTATCGTCTTTTCCGCAGCACTGAACGTGAGGTTTTTCCCTACATGTATCGCTGCCCCATACCGGCTGCCAGACGCTGTCGTAGCCACTCCTGCGTAGACACCGTCATGAGGAATCAACGTATGCACATTCCCAAGATTTGCCGTCGGAAAACCAAGTGCCTTGCCACGTCGCTGACCTTGCTCAACCCGCCCCTCTACCCTGTATGGAAAAACGAGTAAGTCATTCGCGTCTGCTACATTTCCTTCCTCTAACAAACCACGTATTCTTGAACTCGAGACTGCAGTGCCAAAAATCCGCACAGGAGATACTGTTGTCAACTCAATTGAATCTCTGTTAGCCCATCGCTTCAGATCTGATAACGTCCCCTGTCGATTATGACCAAAATGGAAATCTTCACCCTCAGCGATAGCAGCCGGATGAAAACATCGACAAAGCACCTCGCTATAAAACTCCTCGGCCGAAAGCTTCAACAATTCTGGGGTCGTATTGAGAACAAACACTGCGTCTAAACCCAGAGAGAGTAGAAGTTCTGCACGACGTTGTGTTGTTGTTAAAAAACGCCTGGCGAGGCCTGGGTGAAGCAGTTCCGCAGGATGAGGGTCAAACGTCAACGCGACAGCCGGCAGACCGTGCGGCTGCACCAAACCGATCAGTCTTCTGACAATTTCCCGATGCCCAAGATGCACACCGTCAAAGTTTCCAACTGTGATCCCACAGCCGTTTTCAGGAAACGTTACACCCTCGCGGTTACTAAAGACAGTTCCTGAAAATGTTCGTGTCACGTGTGAAAATTACAGAAAGCGGTAAATTAGTGTGAGGTAGCAATAGTTGAAATTATACGAACTAGAAGTGCAACCCAATCAGCGGCAATAGCCCTCCGAGTATGATAGAAAAACCTGAGAGTGAAATTTTTCTTTCGAGTTCAATCTCCCATGACTACCCCACCTGATCAAAAACAAATCTACCTCAATGCCGAGATGGCAAGCCGCCTAGCTGGAATTGATATCGGCAGCAACAGCGTACGACTTCTCGTTGCTGAAGTGTTCCGGGGAAGCAGTTACCGAATTCTCGACGAGGAACGGGAACCGACGAGACTCGCCCGCAGCATCTCTTCTGACGGGCGACTTGATGACGATGCGATGGCTAGAACTCTTGACGCTCTTGCGACATTCAAGCAAATAGCTGCTGGGTATCAGGTTTCGGCACTGCGTACAATTGCCACATGTGCTGTTCGTGAAGCCACCAACGGACCCGAATTCTGCCAGCGAATACAAAATGAAGTTGGCCTCAATGTTGAGGTTATCTCTGGAGAGCGAGAGGCTCGACTTGCCTTCTCCAGCGTGCAACACGCATTCGACCTGAATGGGAAAAACATAGTCAT
>JAUWWJ010000406.1 GCA_030616935.1 Planctomycetaceae bacterium | reverse complement strand
GCGAGACCCGCTGCCTTCACTGCTGCAACGAGGGTGCTAAAACTTTCATTGTTTGCTGCATTTTCAACAACTGTTTTGTCACAGGTGCCACAACCGGATTTTGCAGTACGAGCACCGAGTAGTTCACATGCGACTCCAAAAACGATACCGAGTGATCGGTAGGACATGGGAATTTTCCTTTTACGAGTAAGAGCTGTTTTTGGTAGCTCCGAAAATACGAAAGAACTATAGTATAGTCCTTGGTCTACTGGTGGGGAGTGGTCCCGTATACACCTGACCAGAGGAGCAACTATCGTGGAACTTTTACCCAAGAATACAAAATTTTTTAGAACGTTTATTGTCATTTTGAGAAAACTAAAACGTGTTGATAACAAAAATGGCAACCAAGACGTTCGTTAGGCAATCGCTCTACTTTGTGGTGTGATCGAACGATGCAAGAAGCCATATTATCGGAACAGTATCGATGGCATGGATAACACCGTTGCCAGAAGAAATGTCGGTGGCAAGTATTTTTGCATCTCCTACGACGGTGGAATCATTCATGTCTCCTGAGTTGACAGGCATCGAATATCTTAGTGAGACTGAATGTGCCGCCTTAATTGAGCAGGTGTATTTGTCGTTATTGCAAAAGCACCTTCGCGAATAAAAAAAATCGCATCGTCTGGATCATCGACAGTCCAGACATGAAATTCGGTGACACCTTCGTTCCGTAGTTGGCTAAGAAAGCTTTTTGTTACTGCATCACGATGTGCTTGAAGACCAACCCCGTCCGCCCCGATTTGTTCGAGTGTGGACGCAATCTGTTCAGCAGATGGAAGCCACGTATCTGTTTGATTTTCAGAACGTTGAAAATATGTAAGCCAATGGATTCGGATGTTGGGAAAAGTCGTCCGGCATTTCTTTGCAGTGTCTTCATTAAATGTAATAAGTGTAATTTGGCTGGTTGGGAGCGGTGATTTTTGAAGGCACTCAGCGAGTGGTTCTACGATTTCAGGCCCCGTCTTTAATTCAATAAAGAGTTGTCCGTGTGGAGGAACAGTCAAAATGACCTGCTCCAGCGTTGGGCATGTTTCTCCAGCGTAATGCACATTTTTCCAGGCACCAAAATCAAGTGTCTGTAACGATTGGAGTGATGTCTTCGAGACAGCTTTATCGACGCCGGTAGTCCTTTGTGTATTCGAATCATGTATGCAGACGATTTTTCCATCACCTGTAAGCCGAAAGTCACCCTCAATAGCATCACAGCCAACTTCCCACGCTTTGTGAAACGCGGCTAGGGTGTTTTCGGGTGCAACAGAAGAAGCTCCTCTATGTCCGGTGATGAGGCTGTGTGGTGAAGTCACTTGTGCACATATAAGACGAGTTGAAGCGAGGAGTAAGACAATATAAGAACGAATAAACGTTTGTACTACAAACTTCAGTATCATTTTGAAGAGCCCTTGATACAGCGGCCGTCGTATGGCAGCCTTACCTTACTTTATTCTAAAAGGAGTTCACCATGCCATCGCAAGAAGATGGTCAAGGCCCAATCTTTCTTTCCGCAACGGACTACGCACTTCCAAGGGTGATTCCTGAGGGGGTTGATAAATACACTGGTTATCGAGAAATGGCTCGAGGGGGGTCTGCAATTTTGCGAACCTGTTTTGATCAAATGACAGGTCGAACCGTCGTGATGAAGTCGTTACTCACGAAGTATCTTCTTGATAAGCAAGAAAATCAGCGACTCCTTCGAGAAGCACGGATAACCGCTCAACTCCAGCACCCAAACACAGTTCCTGTTTACGACATTGGGCGGGATCACCGACAGGGTCTTTATTTTACGATGAAACGTATTTCTGGGGAAAACCTATTTACGATACTGTCACGTGTTGCTCAAAAAGATCCCGTCACAGTGGCAGAGTTTGATCTTCGCCGGCGCGTAGAAATTGTTATGACCGCTGGACGTGCTCTTCTCTATGCTCACGCCAGAGGAGTTATTCACCGGGATGTGAAGCCCGAAAATATCTGGGTCGGTAACTTTGGTGAGGTCATATTACTTGATTGGGGTGTAGCTAAAGTATGGGGTCAGCCGGATGATGGACCTGCTCGTCCACAAGTCATTCAGCAAGAGGAGGCAGACCAGTCCCTAACCATGGCAGGAGATCGACCGGGTACGCCACTCTATATGTCGCCTGAACAAGTGAATACGAATCGGGCAACAATCGATGAACGAAGTGATATTTTCAGCATGGGTGTCGTGCTATACGAGGCAATTGCTCTTCGGGAGCCATTTCGGGGTCGTGTGATTCAAGAAACATTTGAGAATATTATTCACAATGCCCCGTGCCCACCATCAACGCTTGCCCCTGAAAAAAACATCCCAAAAGAACTCGATGACATTGTCATGAAAGCGCTTGAGAAAAAACCAGCAAACCGATTCCAAACAATGCAGGAGATGCTTGATGCAGTGCGACTTCTTGACTCAGCGTACACACTCCAAGTGCTTCGTAAGCTTGAGAATCAAGATCAGTAAAAGAAAGGGTCTCCCGAAATAAATTTTCGGAAGACCCTTTATCGTGAGAAACAAAATGTCTTGAGAATCAGACTGCAGCTCCGGCAGCACCTTTGACAGTCTTGATAATTGCAGCAGCGACCTTGTATGGGTCAGCATTCGAAGCAGGTCGGCGATCTTCAAGACGGCCTTT
>JAUWWJ010000469.1 GCA_030616935.1 Planctomycetaceae bacterium | reverse complement strand
GAGAACAACTCCACCGAGAGCTTCAACAATTACCTGATGACCTAAACAGACGCCCAATATCGGAATGATTCCCCGAAACTTCCTGACGCATGCCATCGAAACACCTGCTTCTTTGGGCGTGCACGGACCAGGTGATATGACGAGTGCTTGTGGCTTCGCTGATCGTATTTCCTCGAGGTCGGTGTTATGGCTCGGCAACACTTTCACCTGTGCCCCAAGAAGTACAAAATATCGTGCCAGATTAAAAACGAAACTATCTCGATTATCAAGAACAACGATCATGTCGAGCCCCCCGCAACAGTGGGCTCAAATACCGACAACATCCCCTCTGCTTTATGAAGACTCTCCGCATATTCCATTGCTGGATCACTTCCGACGGTCACGCCACCACCCGCTGAGAACGTAATGTTGTCTTCTCGCACCACAAATGTGCGAATAAGAATGTTCCAGTCCGCATTCCCATCGAAGCCGACATAGCCAAGGGTTCCGCAATACGGTCCTCTACCATTCGCCTCCACTTGACAGATGATCTCACAAGCCCGGTACTTTGGAGCACCTGTAATGCTTCCGCCCGGAAATGCCGCAAGCATCGCATCAAGCGCGTTTGCTCCGGCAACAAGTCGCCCGGAAACAATCGACACCAGGTGCTGGACATACCGAAATCGTTCAAGGCGACAGAGCGCCTCTACAACAACACTTTTCGGCTCGCACACACGCGAAAGATCGTTCCGCACCAGATCCACAATCATCACATTTTCTGCTCGATCCTTTTCACTCGAGTACAAATCAGCACTGGCGTAGAGGTCTGCTTCTGGTCGAGAAAGCACGCGACGGGTGCCTTTGATGGGATGCATCGAGACGGAACCACGTGTCACCTTGAGAAACCGTTCGGGGGACATGCTGACAATGGCAGCGTTTCCGCAATCGAGGTATCCAGCAAAAGGTGCTGGGTTACAAGCACGAGCCTTTTTGTAAAGTTCAAGTGGATTCCATGAACCAGCGACTGAAAACTGCTGTGCGAGATTGACTTGAAAAATATCACCCGCACGAACCAGATCAATGCCCGACTGCACCATACTTGCGTATGCCGAAGGAGAGTGAGTTGAAAAAACACCATTGCTGCCAGGAAGTTGATACAAAGAATACGAGGCAGTCTGATTCGCAGGCACGAGCAATGCCTCAGAAGGCGTACTTTGGCTTCCTTCGAACGTACACACATGCTTTTCAAAACGCTCTCTGCTGCGGGCTCGTCGTTTTACCGGTGTATTTTCTGGCACTCCTTGGGAAATAGCCCAAACCTTTCTCTGCTTGTGATCAAAGGCAAACACAACATCGTAGATACCAAACTGCATGAGAGGGGTTGCTGAGTGGTGTCCTTTTTCATGGTCAACGCCCAAGAGAGCTAAGCCGGCGTCGAAAGACAACATTCCTGCCAGACCACCCTGAAAAGGAGGGAGACCCGGAATTGTCTGGCAGGAAAGGTCCGCTAGACGACTGTTCATTTGCCGTAGGACCTCTCGTATCGATTCGGCATCATCCGGCTCAGCACCAGAAGGTACTACGAAACTTTCAATCGGATCTGCCGCCACAAAAGAAAATCGGTCAAGGGCCTGATCACTATCAGCCTGCTCAGCGTTCACGCCATAGGCAAGACTACCGGATGCTGCCGAACTACTATCGAAACAAACCAACCCACCAAGTGATGCAAGGCCTTGCATCACACTCTCGAATTCAGTCTCTGGCGACAATTCTGCAACCAGGGCGCCAGAGGCGGTATACCAGTGGTAGATATCTTCTAATTTCATACGACACTCAAGATTTATGACTCCAGAGTCTTGGAGGACTTCTCATCAGGACCAGCCACACGCGCAGCAGCATCTGACGGGCCACATCCAATTTCCGATTCTGTCAGGTATCCCCAATCGAGGGCCTGATCCTGTCGGTAGTCTTTTCCAAGCGTAAGCGCTGTAACAGCTTTTGCCATTTCGTACCCGAGGTAAAAGGCATGATTTGAGTCAACATCTGTTCGACCATAGTCCGCCAGCTGATAAAAAAGTTGAAACGGGTCTCGTGAAGCGAGGTGAAGATGCTTCCCAACCAGATGAACCTCACCACGTTCAGCAAATATTCGGAAATTTGGG
>JAUWWJ010000435.1 GCA_030616935.1 Planctomycetaceae bacterium | reverse complement strand
CTGGGAGGGGGCACTGCCGTCGAAAGGTTATGCCGTGCCAGGAAAAACAAAACCTGTCTAGGCGTTTAGTAATAGACCCTAGTGATGATGGCGAATGGTCAGGTGAGTTTTGGCACGGCGTATGTCTGCCTGTATGACCGTTTGTAGTATTGATTAGCCTGTTCAGCATCAGCACCGACAAACTTTCCAGTTTCGGGGTTCACCTCGAGCACCGCACTAGCTTTGAGGCCTTTTGACTGCAGGCTAAGACCATACGGGGAGAGAATCTTGCCCAAACGTGCGGCTTGCTCGGACATCGATGGGAGGCCGTGTGTTACAAGATTGGAGTCGTACTCTCTACTCGCACGAAATGCGCTATTTGCAAGGTTGCACCAGGCCGTTGAATCGTTTCCTACCACGATATCCGCATTCAGGCTTTTTTGGTCACGCGTTCTGACTGCATCGATAAAATTCTGTTGATGCGATCCATTGCCACTATCTCCCTTGAATGAACGGATCTCTTTGCCGTCCTTGTCAAATGCAACACCACTACCGCGGCGACCCTCGTAGTGTCCTTCGGAACACTGGACGATGTAGCCACTCCCGGGACCCATATGCTTGGGGCTTTTTTTGCCACCGGGCTCCGCAGCGATATTAGCAAGTTGTATTTGAACTGGGACGGAACCTGTCTCCATTGCAACCATTTGAACATTCGGAGTGTTCCCAGCATCGTTCCAAACCACGCGACCACCGATACTCTGGATTCGGGTTGGTACTTTCACGGTATCACGAAACACAACATTTCGAACATCATCAAGAATATGTATGCCCCAATTTCCCATCTCGCCGGAGCCTGTATTCCAATTCCAGTGCCAATCGTACTGAAGTTTATCTCGAAAGATTGGTTCGTCCTCCGCTGGACCAAGCCAGAGATCGTAGTCCATATCGTGTGGTATCGGCAGGGGTGTTGAGCGATTGCCAATTGATGACCGCACGCCAACCCGATTGACCTGCACTGAAACGATATTGCCGAGCCCTTTCTCCTGATGCAGGAATTCCTTTATCTCAGCCTGCATTGGGTCTGAGCGCTGTTGTGTACCGAGTTGACAAATTCGTTTGTATTTTTCTGCAGCCGCGACGGTCTGTTCACCCTCCCATTGACTGTGCGAGAGAGGTTTCTCGACATAGACGTCCTTGCCTGCTTCCATTGCCCAAATAGCCGCGAGGCAGTGCCAATGATTGCAGGTTGCAATCACAACCGCATCAATGGACGGGTCGTCGATCAGCCCGCGTAGGTCAGACCATGTCTCCGCTTTTGGGAACCGCTTCTTTGCTTGCTCAAGTCGATCAGCATCGGGATCACATAAGCCACCAATTGTCACACCAGACAACTTTGAGAAAGCAGACATCAAAATGTTTCCGCGGCCACCACACCCAATGAACCCCAGATTGACTTCGTTATTGGCGTTCGCTGACCACACTGGTTGGGCAGCAGTGGCGAGCGTAATGCCACCAGCCATACCGGTCTGAATGAATTGACGTCGTGTTGTATTGACCATGAACGGATCCTTTATCGTGTAATTACGTGGTATTCCCAGTGTGTTGCAGTCTACTTACAAGAAGAGTTTGTTTCCCACGCCAAGTTGACCATTTAATTTAATTTATGACAAAAAAGTTGAAAACCACACACTTTTCGAAAACTTTTTACCACCATTTGTAAATTAGGATCACTGCTACAACCTGTTCCCACCGAATATATTAAAAGGGCATCTATTGTGGCCTCAACGCACAAGGCCCGTGCAGTGAAACAGGTTTACAATCAAATAGAGGCGAAGGATTTTCATATAGAGGATACAAGCGCATTCTTAAGGTCCGATTAAGCTGTTTGAGCCAGTTCGGCTTTTAGGGGTACTTCCAGCCGCCAACGCTTCGGCCACTTCATCGAGCCATTGTGTGTCAGGTTCGTACTCGGGCGACTTGCCCATGGTCGGGCAAATGCCGCCGCCCCCGGAGTGTTCATTCCATGAATACATGATCACAGTCTGCGCCTCGCAGTCTTTGGGATGCGCTACCACGAAATCTAAAACCGCTTTAATCCGGGCCGCAAGATCGCCATCCTTGGGCCATTGGCTGTGATAGATTTCGTCGATGGGTTGCCCCTTCCGGTCGAAGGCGTGGGGCCACCGATAATGCATGCTGGGGCAGGGAGGAAGAAACGGGATTTCAAGGTTCAGGTACTTTTGTTCGCATGTCTTGATAATCTCCTTCGTGGCCGCCGCATAGGTTGGCGCTTCGTCTCTTTTGGCAATCGCACCGCCATAGGACCCTTCATAGTCCATGAATGCGTCATAGCCCTCTTCCTTTAGTGATTTGGCGTGCATGAAACTATCTCTCGGCTCCATGCAACCAACCATGTAAGGATTCTTTAATCCCGTGGCTTCGACTCGTGCCCTGACATACCCCACAAATTCGG
>JAUWWJ010000349.1 GCA_030616935.1 Planctomycetaceae bacterium | reverse complement strand
GTCGAAGAAGACGGAACAAGTGGCGAGCGATTCGAGGTCGACCAACCAATGAGCGCTGATCCACTCACGGCTCATCCCATAAATGGCAAGCCAGTGCGTCGTGTGCTTACTGGTTTCAGAATAGCTGGGAAATGGTCTGACATCGGAACCCAAGACAAACTGTCAGACAAGAATCTCGACCGAATAGGATTTACAAAATATGTTCGATCTGGAGATGGTTACTATGAAAAGACTGCGGGGCAAGGACCGAACATGATTTCCGGAAATGACGATAAATGAAATAGTTCGCCATTCCTTGGTACACGCGCCGACTCTCATTCTACCTGCCGGCACCAATCTCACCCGCATGCTTCACTCATCCTGAATGCAACCGCAAAAACTGTGACGAGTGACTGAGGCGCTAGATCAATTCGAAGACTGCCTCGATTTCAACAGCAACACCTGCAGGCAGTGAAGAAACGCCAACTGCACTACGCACCCCAACCCCGTTCTCCGTACCCCAGACCTCTGCGTAGAGTTCACTACAACCGTTAATGACGGCCGGGTGTTGAGTAAATGAAGGTGTTGCCGAAACCATTCCTAGAAGTTTGACAACCCGAGAAATCTTATCGAGGCTTCCGAGGCAATGCTCGAGCGTGACAAGACTCGCAAGCCCCGCTCGCCGTGCTGCGTTTTTGCCAGCCTCAACATCCAAGTCTTTTCCAAGGCACCCTAGGATTAAACTCCCATCAGGCTGCAAGGGCAGATGACCTGAAACGTAGACAAGTCCACCGACCACTAAGCACGGCTGATAAAGCCCCGCAGGTTTGCCAACCGGGGATTTTTCATCATCAAGCGACTCAAAACACTTCTGGGCACTCATGCCTGCCTCTCTTTGCTTCCATAACCTAGTTGCACTTTACACCCTTTACTGCCTGAACACTCTTTGAGGCCAATCACTCTGGCCACTCCGCTTTCAAAGCCATCAAAACTATGGACCGACAATCCAACGATACACTAACGTGTCGAAATACTCGCATCAGGAGACAATAACAGTAGAAGTGGCTGCGTGGTATAGTGAAGTCAAAATTATCGCAAGCTATAACACGAAACAGATCAAGACATCTCCTATGGATTCAAAAGACTCTCCCCAAACCCAACACGCACACCATCGGAAAATGGTGCCTCGCATAACTCAAATTCTGGGGCTCACCCGTTGGTTCAGTATTGTTACGGTGTTCTCATCACTTGTTGGTGCTCTTTTGATGTTCATCATCGGAGCGGCGAATACCGTTGAAGCAGTTCTGCGATATTTTGAGATCGATGGTCGAGGTGTTTTACTCAACCATTTTTTTACACCGACCTCACCAGATGCTGCACCCCGGCCTGCGGCGAACCTTCTTTTGCTCGAGTCACTTGATAACGGCCTCACTGGGCTAACCTTTTTGTATTTCGCTTACGGTATCTATGCACTCTTTCTGTCGAACTCAATGGCAGTGGGAACCGCTCCACACTGGCTCAAGGTTGAAAATATTGGTTCGCTGAAAAAAACATTGCTGGAAGTCGTTGCAGTTCTTCTTGCCATCATGTTTGTGCGAACACTCGCCGAAAAAATGATTCTTGACGGTCAAAGCCAGGGCCCTGGATGGGAAATGCTTATTATGCCTGCAGGTATTTTGGCAATCGCCATCAGCAGCCGACTCATGTTCGATCGTCAACCGCTTACTCGTGACGCTGGGCTTTAGCCAACTACCAAAAGCGAAAGTCCACCCCGATTTACGAGGTGGACTTTCAAAGTCGCGCCGGGGCCTGAGTACCACCCCCCAGAAGCTTCAAGCGGGTACGGGCCATTGCCCACGGCACGATAAGATACGTTGGCTGATAGAGAGATGTTCGGTTCTGGAGCCAAAAAACTTCAATGTAAGTCAGAGGGTTTTATCTGCTTCATTGCCGCTTAATTTGCGTTCAGGTTCGTTTGGACGCCGAAACGCATGTTCAGATGATGGAATCACTCCGTCAGTGCGCAACGCCTCAAGTGCTTTTTCCGCCGCTCCCTGTTCCGCTTCCTTCTTATTCCGGCCCCAGGCAGGAGCATATCGCCGCCGACCAATCTGGGCCCGCACCTGAAATTCCTTATTGTGATCAGGTCCTACCTCGCCGATTACCTCATAGGTCGGTGCTATGCCATATGCCCCCTGAGCAAGCTGTTGCAGAAGGGATTTATGATTTGAACCTTCTTCTCCAGCCACTACTTTTTTGATTTCCGGACCAATCCAGGTATCGAGAAACGCCCGAGCAGGCTCAATTCCTCCATCAAGGAAAATAGCAGCCACCAGTGACTCAAACATGTCTGAGAGGACTGAATTCGGTACTGGCCGATTGACTGCCATACCTTTCCCAACAATAAGGAAATCGACGAGCCCAAGTTCAATACTTATTCTGCTGCATGTTTCTCGACTGACGACAGCAGATTTGATTCTTGTAAGGTCACCCTCAAGCAGGTCTGGAAACTCGATGAAAAGCCGATTACAGACAACGAACCCAAGGATAGAGTCGCCGAGGAATTCCAGTCGTTCATTCGATGCCAGACGATGAGAAGCGCCTGAAGCATGTGTTACGGCAGCCTCGAGCAGCCGCCGATCTTGAAACCGATAACCAATTCGCTCTTCACAGGCGGTGAGGCCGGCTGGAGAGGGGTTTTTGTGCGGCATCGGCTTCTCTGACATTCATGGTCTCCCAAAACTACACGGTAAAAGCCAGCTCCCTGTGTTGTCAAACCTCGCTCGGGAGGCCCTGCCGTAATCGATAATTCGCCATTTTTTTCTGAAAAACCTCCGAACCCCCTCGGGGAGTTCCCCGTATAAGTTTGTGGAGGTGTTCTGTCCGCACAAGGTGATTCCAGACGTAGGGATCGCCCAGAATGGCGGTGTGGACCTATGATAAAGTGAAAGAACGGCGACTGCCGTCAACGGAAACGGAATTCGGCCAGTCATCCACATTCAGACAATGTCTGAGTAAAAAAGGAGGAACACAACGTGAACCATTTAAAAGCAATATGTGATTTGAAGAGCCTGCGCGATAGTGGCACAATTTTTATGCCCGCCTGTTTGATTGCG
>JAUWWJ010000305.1 GCA_030616935.1 Planctomycetaceae bacterium | reverse complement strand
GTTCCAACGGTTGCTGACGTTTTTCAGGCAATACTCGGAAGCATCCAAATCGATGCCGTACAGACAATGGGCGTCGACAGAGACGACTCATATGCTGCTGCGACTCCGGGCGACCCACCTGTCTGGGAAAAGTACCGAAGTCTTCTCAAATCTGCTGAAAACAGTTGCGCTTTAGAGCCTCTATTGAAATGGGACTTCTACGCAGCGGTCGACTCCGCTGACCACATACTCACCGTGCAAACCGCCGACACCCAACCGTGGGCAAACCTTCTCCTCACTATTGGATGCCGAACATTCAATTCCATCACCTGATCTCCCATACGAAAAGGGCATCCATGCAAACCAGACCACTTGGCACCACTGGACTTGAAGTACCAATCCTCTCCTTTGGGGCCTCATCGCTCGGACAGGAATTTCGAAAAATTACCATTGATGAAGCGATGTCTAGCGTACGGGTGGCGATTGATAACGGCATGCGACTCATTGACACGAGCCCTTTTTATGGTCGCGGGATGAGTGAAATCATGCTTGGGCTCGCGCTTCAGGACATACCACGCGACGATTACCTGCTCTGCACCAAACTCGGCCGATATGACGTTGGACATTTTGACTTTTCCGCACAGCGTGTAGCAGAAAGCGTTGATATCTCATTGCATCGACTCGGCACCGATCACCTCGATATCATGCTCTGTCACGATATTGAATTTGTCCCAATGCAACAGATCGTAGACGAAACCATTCCAGCGCTCCGACAAGCTCAACAAGCTGGAAAAATTCGTTTTATCGGGTTCAGTGGGTATCCCCAGAAAATCTTTCGATTTATCTGTGACCAGACAGATGTCGACTGCGTACTGAATTACAACCAATACACGCTTCAAAACACACGCTTTACCGATGAGACGGTGCCATACCTGCAGGAAAAGGGAATTGGTGTCATGCACGCTGGGCCGTTCAGCGCACGTCTGCTGACCGACGCGCCTCTCCCACCCTGGCTTAAAGAACCTGAAAACGTTCGCAAGGCTGCACGTGAGGCCGTTGCATGTTGCCGTGAGCACGGGTCGTCATTAGCAAAACTTGCCCTTCAGTTCTCCGTTGCCAATCCAGCGATTGCAACAACTGTTGCTGGAAGTGCCAACCCAAATAATATCCGCCAGTGGGCTGAATGGCTTGAAGAGCCACTCGATGAGGATTTGCTAAAGACTGTACTGAAGATATTTAGCGCAGTGAAAAATATTGGGCACTGTGAAGGGCTTCCAGAAAACAATTAGCCGATTACCTCAAGGCTGCATGTCGGCGATTCCACCAACTCTGTCAACTTATGAATATTGACGCTCACCAACACTTCTGGAAGTACACTGCCAAGGACTACCCTTGGATATCTTCCGGGATGGAGCGTCTAGCACAAGACTACCTGCCACCTGATCTTGTTAAAACGACTCAGCCACACAGCATCACTGGATCAGTGGCGGTGCAAGCCAGACAATCAATTCAGGAAACAGAATGGCTCCTTGAACTGGCTGACAATCACCCCTTTATCCGTGGCGTTGTTGGCTGGGTGGATCTCAGAAATCCTTCGGTCGATGAAGACCTCGAGAAATTTTCTGAGCATGACAAGCTTGTTGGCGTCCGGCATGTCGTACAAGATGAGCCGGACCCTCGATTTTTATTAGGTGATGACTTTCTGCGTGGCATCAGGCAGTTGGCAAAATATAACCTAACCTATGACATTCTCATCTTTCCCCATCAGCTACCAGCTGCGTGTGAACTGGTAAAATTGTTGCCAAACCAGCCTTTTGTATTGGACCACATGGCTAAACCTGATATTGAACACCACAATATTTCTGACTGGAAGCGTGACTTCGACGCACTTGCGCAGCATGAGAATGTCGTTTGCAAGCTTTCTGGACTCGTCACCGAAGCCAATTGGAACGTATGGCATCAACGCGACTTCACCCCATATCTTGATGCAGCGTTGGATGCATTTGGTCCATCGCGGCTACTCTATGGGAGCGATTGGCCGGTCTGCCTACTCTCTGCTGAGTATGCAGAAGTGCTTTGCATTGCGAACAGCCTTATCGACCGAGTGTCTCTCCACGAGGCTAAGGCCATACGTGGCACCAACACCGCACAGTTTTACGGTCTTCAGGCAGAGCAACCATAACCTCACCCTTTGAAATGAAATGAATCTCATGCAAGCACTTCAACTTGTAGAACCTGGCGAATGGGCAATGATAGAAGTACCTGAGCCATCCAATCTTCAGCCCGGCGAAGCGCTTGTTCGCGTCGAAGCAGTCGGTATCTGCGGGACTGACTATGGTGGGTACCTTGGGAAAATGCCATTCTTTAGTTATCCAAGGATTCCGGGTCATGAACTTGGCGTAGAGGTACTCGCTGTTGGTGAGGGTGCCACCAACATCGCCGTCGGTGATCGTTGTTGCGTGGAACCATACATCAATTGCCAGCAGTGTCATTCATGCCGTCTGGGCAAGACCAATTGTTGTGAGCATCACCAGACCCTTGGTGTCCACTGCGACGGCGGCCTTCGGCCTCAATTCATTGTTCCAGCGAGAAAACTCCACCGGTCTCCCAATCTTTCCGCCGAGCAGAATGCGCTTGTTGAAACTCTTGCGATTGGTTGCCATGCAGTAGACCGAGCCAACATTAACTCAAAAGACACCGTGCTCGTCATAGGCGCCGGACCAATTGGCTTGTCTGCCATGGAATTCGTCCGTCTCGCTGGAGCGAGGCTTCTTGTAATGGACATGGTTCAAAGTCGGCTTGACTTTGTCACTCAAACGTACGGCTTGACCGAAACTATCTGTGCTGATGGCACCGAAGCAGACCTCAACAACGTCGCTGAACTTACCGACAATGAATTTTGTGATGTCGTCATCGACGCCACCGGAAGTGACCGTAGCATGAACCGCTCGCTTGAATTTGCGGCATTCGGTGGCCGAGTCGTCTACGTTGGGATAACACAGGGAACTCTTTCGTTTCCCCACGCGCCCCTTCTCCATCGACGTGAGCTCTCTATTCTTGCAAGCCGAAACGCATTGTCACGAGACTTTAATCGTATTATCCAGGAGATTGAGGCTAAACGAATTAATACCGCACCGTGGATAACCCATCGAATGAGTTGGACCGAACTTCCCGAGCAATTTCCGCACCTTGTTGATCCATCGAGCGGGGTACTTAAAGCCGTCGCCACAGTCGAACCGACCTAGCCTGGTGGTACCAGTCGCTATCTCAGCGAGCATGCGGGCCCACCTGTGCTCTAGTCATTTAGCATAGTACCTGCTGCCTCTTTTGGTGTGATTCCATCCTCATCAACGCGGCGATTTGCAGTCCGCATTGCTGAAACCGATATTCGATTCAGCAATGGCTCAAGGGCATGCACGAGTTCCTTGTTCTTCGCTGCTTGTGGTGCCAGAAGCAGGACCGCGTCGTACGGTGGAAACGCCCCTTTCGGATC
>JAUWWJ010000022.1 GCA_030616935.1 Planctomycetaceae bacterium | reverse complement strand
GACCGTTGTCACGGTTCAACTCGGCCAGCGCTTCGATGATACCCGCACCACTTTCTTCATCGAGGTTGCCAGTGGGTTCGTCAGCAAGCAAGACTTGTGGCTTGGTAATTAAAGCACGGGCAATGGCCACTCGCTGCATCTCGCCACCGGACAACTGTCTCGGCCGATGATGAAGCCTGTCGCTCAGGCCAAATCGCTCGAGGAGCGCTTCAGCCTGTTCTTGTGCCACTCGTTTTTGTGAGAACCAATCGAATACGCCATGCCGAATCAGTAGGGGTGCGAGTACATTTTCCAAAGCGGTGAATTCAGGAAGTAAGTGGTATGCCTGAAAGACCATGCCAATCGAGTTGTTTCGGAGTCGGTCTTTTTCGCGAGCAGGAAGATTGTCAATTCGTTGTCCATTGATCCAGACCTCACCACTGTCAGGAGCATCAAGGAGTCCCATGACATGAAGCAGTGTGCTTTTGCCAGATCCGCTTTGACCAACCACTGCAAGAAAGCCACCCTGCTCCAGTGAGAAGTCAACGCCCCGAAGAACCTCCATAGTAGTTGTCCCGGATTGATACCGCTTATAGATTTGCCGAGTTTCTAGTATCGGCGTCTTATTTAATGGTGTTTCCAAATCATTCATGACGCAAAGCCTCGACTGCATGGAGGCGGGCTGCTCGCACAGCAGGTAAGACGCTTGAACCAATAGCAATGGCTACTGCACCGACGATGATCCAACTAATTGTCATTGGGTCAATGATCGTTGGTATCTGAAAGAAGTAGTAAATGGATGGGTCAAATACTCTCGACCCAGTGCACCATTCGACGGCTTGTCGAATTTGATTGATGTTCTGGGTGATACTCAGGCCAAGAACAAGACCAGCACCGGCACCAACAAGCCCAAGGAAAAGCCCGTATCCCAGAAAAATTCCAGCAATACCGGAAGACGTTGCTCCGAGAGCTTTCAGAATTCCAATATCACGTGTCTTTTCAACGACAATCATAAAAAAGATTGCGAGAATACCGAATCCTGCAACGGCGATAATAAGGAAGAGTAGGATATTGAGAACAGCCATTTCCATGTCAACTGCTGACAGAAGCGGCCCCTGTTTATCTTTCCACGTTGCGATTGCATAAAGATCTGCCGGAAAGACTTCTCGTAGCTGATCCCGTACCTCATTGAGTTTCGCATTTGGTTTGAGACGAATCTGGATGGAATTCACACTAGGGATTCCCGTTTGCGGATCAATCATGCCTCGCATTCGCTGGAGTGCATCAATAGGAACAAAAACAAAGTTCGAGTCATATTCACTCATTTTGCTT
Source organism: Planctomycetaceae bacterium (assembly GCA_030616935.1). The sequence continues at coordinate 9,487 of JAUWWJ010000022.1, read as the reverse complement.
TCGTAAAAATCAACAATTGTGAAATTGTCACTGACAGCTTTAGGGGGCGTGCCGGCTGTCGGAAAAGTTATTTTGACATCGTCACCCGGCAGTGTGAGGAATTGATCAACTCCCTGACGGTTTCGGAAGCTTGCCAATCCAATACCAGGCACAATACCTGTGAACTGTTCTTCAGCCAGGTCCATGACATGCCCTTGGTTTGGCCGAGCGGCCTCGAATGGATTTGTTCGCTTTTCATTCGTGGATGCTGCTTCAGGATATGTTTCCGAAGAGTCAACACGAGGACTGGTTGCCGAAAGCACGGCATCAACCTGCTGGTCAACAGAGCGTGTTGGAGCGTTCTCAGTAGGTTTTTTGGAATCGAGCCGCTCTTTCCAGAGACGTTCCCGATTCACTCGCATTCGACGATGTGGCCAGCCGGCATGTTCAAGAGCGGGTCGGGTTGGAGTCTCGGTTGGATTCTGACTATCAATCGTGTCGTAACCACCTTCTCGTAGATCAAAAGAAAGTTGTTCCCGGTTTGCAGGGTGCTGAAGATATCTCCCAAAGTCACTTACTTGTGCGTGGGTTTTCGGATCGATCCCAATGAACATCACTTGTCGTGTAACCCACTGGCCACGGACCTGAAAACTGAGCATGGCCGGCACAGCAACAGTTGGAGTCATACCGGCTATCTGATCGCCTGCGGCTCGTTTGATTTCATCGATGTGCCATTGTGGATCCTGAAAGCCAGAGAGAGAGTGACTTTCAAAAACAATGTCGGAGAGAATTCCATGGATACGGGTTTGCATCTCATTGGAAAAACCAGCCATGACGGCGTTGACGACGATCATTGTCGCCACACCGAGCGTCACACTAATGACGCTTGCCAGTGCAATCCATCGCGTACGAAGATATCGCCAACAGAGAAGGAGTTTGTACATAGCGCCAATTGCAGCATCAGCCGCCAGTGTGGGGACGATGAATCGGGAATAGGATGACGTCACGGATTGAACTGGCCTGTGTCAAGAACATGACAAGGCGATCAATTCCAATGCCGAGGCCACCGGCTGGTGGCATACCGTGTCGAAGTGATTTAATGAAATCATGGTCCATTCGAGCCATGGATTCATCGTCTGAAAGACCAGCTAATTGCGTCCGAAAAAGCTCTTCCTGAAGATCAGGATCATTGAGTTCTGTATAGGCATTCGCTAATTCCATACCCGCAACGTAGAGCTCAAATCGTTCGGCAATGTCCGGAGCATCATTTTTTCTCTTGGTCAGTGGGCAGACCGCAGCCGGATAATCAATGACAAAGATTGGGCCGGATAGGGTCTTTTCAACTGTTTCCTCAAAAAGTTCACTCTTGATGACATCTGGGTGCCGGCCTGCTGTTTCAATTTCATGCTTTGACGCCTCAGCCGCCACGCTCGCTGGATCCTCTGGGTCACAGCCTGTCACCTCAGCAAGCAAGTCATCGTATCGCTTTCGAGGAAAGGGTGGCTTTAGGCTGACGTCGTGCCCCATCCAATTGAATGTCTCCGGTGTGCCTGCGGCCTTAGCGGCTGCAACGAGTACATCTTCTGTCAGGTCCATCATGGAGGCGTAATCACCATAGGCCTCGTATGCCTCCATCATGGTGAACTCAGGATTGTGTCGGGGGCTTATGCCTTCGTTGCGATAGACACGACCCAGTTCGAAAACTCGTTCCATGCCACCAACGAGCAATCGTTTGAGGTGGAGCTCTAAAGCGATTCGCATCACCAGTGGCATGTCGAGTGCATTGTGATGGGTTGTGAAAGGACGGGCTGCCGCTCCACCAGCGGTTTCTTGAAGTGTCGGTCCTTCAACTTCAAGATACCCACGGTCGGTAAGGACACGCCGTATTGCCTCAATAATTCGGCTTCGAGCAACAAATCTGTCGCGTACACCCTCACCATGAATCAGATCGAGGTAACGCATCCGTTGACGCAACTCTGGATCGACGAGGCCGTGATATTTATCGGGCGGTGTTTCAAGTGACTTTGTGAGGAATGTCAGACTGCTGGCGAAGATTGTCATTTCACCAGAGTTTGAATAACCAAGTCTGCCCTCGACTCCAATAATATCACCAAGATCAAGGCAGCCTACGACTGGCCAGGCATCTGGGCCGACCTGCTTTTTACCGATCATGACCTGAAGGCGGCCAGTGCGGTCAACAAGATCAAGAAATACCAATCGGCCAGCATTTCGGAGTAGCATGATGCGGCCCGCAACGCGAACGGTTGGCCCATCATCAGCATCCTGAGCGATGGATTCTCCCTCTTTTCGAATCGATGCAACAGCTTGGGAGTTATCGAATCGACTGCCCCATGGATCGATCCCAAGTTCTTGAAGTTTTGCCAGTTTATCTCGACGTGCCTGGAGAAGAGCAGTGACAGTAGACGAAGGCTGATCGGTATCAATTGGTGACGGAGAAGACATCTGTCGGTTCTAGGTTTCCTGAGGATACGAAGGACTTCCAACAACGGAATACATCATTGTCTGCTTTTCTCACAAATTTCGAAAGGGCAGCCATCCCAGAGAGAAGCCATAACCGGACTCTAGTCGAATACGGGGCATTCAGGGTACAACCCGGACCTATAATAAGATGATCATGAGACGAGCCTGAGACCTCAGAGTGACCAATAATAATGGATCTTCGAGCCCACCACAGACCGGCATTATTTAGCGTCGAAGTACGGACATCCCAGTGGGACAATATGGTGTTTTGGTACCGAAATATTCTCGGCCTTCGAGTTTTGGTCCGTGTTGTTGATGACGGCTATGCATTATTCGAGGCGGGTGATACGCGGGTCGCAATCCTCAGTCGGGAGAATGCCGGTGAGGCCAGTGGACGTTGGAGTCTCGGCTTTGAGGTAACAGATTTGGAGGCTGCATACATTCGTCTTCGAGAAGCAGATGGAAATATTGTTGAACCGAAAACTCATCCTGAGGGATTTCGAGAACTTGTGACCAATGACCCCGATGGAAACGTGCTTCGGATTTTTGCGTGGCCAACAGTCTAAGATCGCCGCCTCAAGAAATCGTCTCACAATAAATATAATTGTTTACCAACCACTGGTTGTGAGTCGTATGCGGCAAAGATGCATGTCGGCTGTTATGAATAACGAGCGACCGTCTTCGCCAAAGCAGCAATTCGCCGTTTTCTGTCCGGTGAGAATGGTTCCAAGGTGAGTTCCATCTGCCGCTATGACCAAGACACCACCTGGACCTGTTGCAAACAGGTTTCCTTTCGTATCAACCGCCAAGCCATCAGGGTTCCCTTTTCGCTTTGCTGAAAGATTCTTAGCATCGAAAAATGTTTTTCCAGCATCGAGCATTCCGTTGTCACCGACATTGAATACTTTCAAGATAGGCTCATCAGGATCAGACTGTGCGACGTACAGTTTTTTCTGATCAGGTGAAAATGCAATACCATTTGGACGTGTCATGGTCTTACAGAGGAGGTCGACGGTGCCAGTTGGCTGCACCCGAAAGACTCCACAAAAGTCTATTTCCCGTCGTGCATCATCAAATCCATCAGGAAGTCCGTATGGAGGATCTGTGAAATAAATTGCCCCGGAGGCATGAATGGCTAAGTCGTTGGGGCTGTTAAAACGCTTGCCGTCCCACGAGTCAGCAAGCGTTCGCTTGCCACCATTTTTTTCAAGCACACTGATTCTTCGATCACCGTGCTCGCAACAGAGCAGTCTGCCTTCTGTATCGAGTGCAAGACCGTTGCTTCCGCGTTCTTTTCCGTAACTCGCCGGGCCCGTAAATCCAGCGGGTTCAAGAAAAACAGAGAGCCCACTTTGTGTGTTCCAGCAATGAATGCGATTATTTGGAATGTCGCTAAATAATAAAGATTGAGAAGGAAGACCCCCGTCTCCGTTTGCAATCCAGACAGGGCCTTCTGACCATTCGAAGCCCTCTGCAAGCACTTCAATTGTGGCGTTGGGTGAAATGAGTGCGTCAATATCTGGATGTAATCGTTCAACACTTCCAACAGTTTGCAGCCTGTCAGCTGCTGCTTGGCTTACAAATATTGATGTCATGATTGAAATAAGAAAGTAAAGAAGGAATATGCGTTGGTACAGTGCGTTATTCGCCACAGTTCATTTCTCCAAGCAGTTTGTCAACAGACACGTGATCACGTAACGATCAATGAATTCTTCATCGGCTGTGTTCCACACCAATCTTAGACTGTCGTATGAATGGATTCTGAAACTGGTGTAATCTATTCTGTCAATGACAGAAAAAATTCAGACTGAGAGTCTACCATGTCGTTTTAGAAGGCCTCAGAAGATCCTCTCAAATAACTTGGATTCTGTACGTTTTATCAAGCCTGCGCATCTTTTTCTTACAGAACACCTTGTTCCAGGTAATCAAGAAACGTGATGAAAAGTTCATGCTCGGTTGATAGCAATATGAGTTCTTCATCGAACAAGAGTTCGCCTGCAGAAGGTTTTGGTCTCACGACATTAACGGCGTTAGTCATCACGGGCATGATTGGCTCAGGTGTTTTTGTGACATCAGGCTTCGCACTTGAGTCGCTTGGCTCGCGAGATTTTGTGCTGGCTGCCTGGTTCGTTGGCGGCCTTGTTGCTCTGTGTGGTGCGGTTGCCTATGGAGGCCTTGCACGTCGATTGCCAAAGTCTGGTGGAGAGTATCTCTATCTTTCCCGTTGGCTCCATCCATTTTGTGGATTTCTTGCTGGTCTTGTTTCGTTAACAGCTGGGTTCAGTGGAGGGATAGCTTTTGCGGCAATGACATGTCAGGAGTATGCCAAAGGTATCCTGGTGTTGCCGGCATGGATGCCAAGTCAGACGATTGCGACTGTGGTGCTCATTCTCTGTTGTCTGATCCATGTCGAGGCAGGGCGGGTTGCAGCACGAATCAATACCACCATTGTTTTCCTAAAAGTTCTGACAATTCTATGTCTTATTGTGTTCGGGTATTCAGTTGTTGGCTGGCCACTGGAAGCCACAGGAAAGCCAATAGAAATCCCGCTCGCAGGTGCAACTATCGGTGGATTCGCAATGGCAGTCGTGTGGGTCATGTTCAGTTATACAGGGTTTAATGAAGCGATTTATGTTGCATCAGAGGCTCGTGTAAGCCGACGAACGGTACCACTGGCTCTACTTGTGGGCACGTTGATTACAACGCTTCTCTATTTTGCGATCAACGATGTTTTTCTTCGTTCAGCACCAGTTGCTGATTTAGCTGGTCAATCACAGGTTGCAGCGGTTGCAGCTGCGGCTCTTGGTGGCGAAAATGCTGAGTGGTGGATGCGATTCATCATTGTTCTTTCGACCCTGTCTGCCGCAGCAGGAATGACAATGGCCGGTTCACGTGTCGCAACTGCAATGGCAGACGATGGATTTTTGCCCGGATGGCTACAAGGGCGGACTGGTCGAAGCAGGGCAGTTGTACTTCAAACAAGTCTCGCCTTGATCCTTGTTTATTTAACAACGTTGCGAGATTTACTGGGCTCTCTTGGTGTTACACTTTCGTTGTGTTCAGCCATGACTGTAGGAACGCTCTTCTTGTCCAAGACGCAGGCTCGCGATAAGCCTGATAAATCAACACAGCCATCACGGTCCGTGTTGGCTGCTGCGGTGATTTACTGCACCGCGACACTTCTCTTCGCCGTACTGTATGGATGGCATGATCCATGGCAGTGTGGCGGAATTCTTGCCATTGTTGCCGTGGCAGTGGTGCTCTGGCCGTGCGTGAGGTCCTCAGCACTCTCGCACGCTAATCATTCTCAACGCGACTAAGTATCACAATTAAAAACGTAGCGATTGGCCCCACAAGAAATGAGATGAGACACCATGCCAGTCCACTTCGGCCTTTTCCTTGCGCTAAGCCGGCATTGATAAGGGAAAGCGTTCCCCAGCCAACAAAAAAAGTTGAATCAAACATTTTTTGACCGTGACTTATGACTCAGAGTCCTGCCAGGCTGAGACGGGAACACAACTACAAAACAGATTCCTGTCGCCATGCACATTGTCGACTCGACCGACTGGAGGCCAGTATTTTCTTCGTTTTAAGTCAGCGACAGGAAAGACTGCTTCCTCTCGAGTATAAGGCCTTGTCCAGTCCTGGTCTGCAATACAACTAGCGGTATGTGGCGCATTAATGACAGGGTTATTGTCTTGAGGCCACGTGCCTTCCTCGATGTGCCGAATCTCTTCACGAATTGCAATCATGGCTTCAATAAATCGATCAAGCTCATGAAGATCTTCACTCTCTGTTGGTTCAACCATCAGGGTGCCAGGAACTGGAAAACTCAATGTCGGTGCATGGAATCCGTAGTCAATAAGTCGTTTGGCAACATCTTCAGCAGTGATGCCACTTGTTTCCTTCAGTGATCGAAGATCCAGAATGCATTCATGAGCAATGCGTCCATGTGTCCCTGTATAGAGCGTGGGATAATGATCTCGAAGCCGCACGCTGACGTAATTGGCCGCTAAAATTGCAGCTTCTGTTGCGTGTCGCAACCCTGAGCTGCCCATCATGCGACAGTACATCCAACTAATTGGGAGAACCCCGGCATTTCCTAAAGGTGCCGCAGAAACTGCACCAACTCCACCGCTGGTTTGGATACCACTGGTTTCGTGGCCTGGCAGAAAAGGCACGAGGTCTTCAACAACACAGACTGGCCCAACACCGGGCCCTCCACCACCGTGGGGAATACAGAATGTTTTGTGAAGATTGAGATGACTCACATCACCACCAAAGTGCCCGGGTTCGGCGGTTCCAACTAATGCATTCATGTTTGCACCATCGATATACACCCGGCCACCATGATCATGGACAATGTCACAAAGATTCTTGATCTCAGATTCGAAGACGCCATGAGTGCTGGGGTACGTAATCATCACAGCAGCCAACTGATCAGTGAACTGCTCACACTTTTCCTGAAGTTCAACAAGGTCGACATTTCCTTGGTTGTCACAGCCGGTGACAACAACTTTCATGCCGGCCATCTGTGCGCTTGCAGGATTTGTTCCATGAGCTGATGCTGGAATCAGGCAGATATTTCGGTGACCTTCTCCGCGAGCACGTTGCCAGGCCCGAATGACAAGGAGTCCGGCGTATTCTCCTTGGCTTCCAGCGTTCGGCTGAAGGCTGATGCCTGCATATCCAGTGGCTTCACCCAGCCATTTGCAGAGCTGATCCTGGAGAATTTGATATCCCTGAAGTTGGTGAGATGGTGCAAAAGGATGAATGTCAGCGAACTCGGGCCAACTGATTGGAATCATTTCACTGGTTGCATTCAGCTTCATGGTGCAACTTCCCAATGGAATCATTGTTCGGTCGAGTGCAAGGTCACGATCAGCTAATTCACGAAGATAACGGAGCAACTGGGTTTCACTGCGATGTGCATGAAAGACAGAGTGGGTGAGGAAGTCGCTTTTCCGAATGCAGGTGTCCGGAAGAAGTGACTGAGTTGATGGTTCACATGTTTTCAGGTCTTCGGCAGAATTTTCCGGTAGCGTGAAAACGTCCCACAGAGTGCATACGTCAGCATCACATGTCGTTTCATCAAGACTGATTCCGATATGATTTGCATCAATCTTTCGGAGGTTCATTCCGGCATCCTGCGCGCGTTTTATAAAGGAATCGGTTGCCTCACCAGTTTGGAGACACAGCGTATCGAAGGCGTGTTGATTTGTTATTGCTATACCCAGCTTCTGCAGGCCGGTTGCGAGAAGAGCGGTTTTCTTTGCAATACTCTTCGCAATTTTCTTGAGCCCCACGGGGCCATGATAGACAGCGTACATTGCCGCAACGACAGCAGGTAGAACCTGTGCGGTACAAATGTTTGAGGTCGCTTTCTCGCGACGGATGTGTTGTTCTCGAGTCTGCAAAGCCAGGCGATATGCTGGCCTTCCGGAATGATCAACGCTGACACCGACAAGTCGTCCCGGTAGTGACCTCTTGAAGGCGTCGCGGCAGGCAAAGTAGGCCGCATGCGGACCTCCGCAGCCCATAGGCATACCGAAGCGTTGCGTTGATCCCACAACAATATCTGCACCCCATTCACCTGGTGGTGTGAGGAGTGTCAATGATAAAGGATCTGCAGCAACACAAAGAAGTGCCTTGTGTTCGTGAACTCGATCTGCAAGGCCATGCCAATCCGGTACGTCACCTTCTGTGGTTGGGTACTGTACGAGGGCACCAAAATACGTTTCCTCATCAACCATGTCCGCAACATCACCAATGATGAGATCAATACCCAGCGGCTCAGCTCGTGTTGCCAGAACTTCAAGTGTCTGTGGATGGCACCGTCGGTCAGCTATGAAAGTAGACTCCTGACCTTTATGCATTCTGTGAGCTAACGTCATCGCTTCGGCAGCAGCCGTTGCTTCATCAAGGAGAGAAGCATTTGCTATCGGCATCCCAGACAGGTCACAAATCATTGTCTGAAATGCAAGCACTGCTTCCATGCGGCCCTGAGAAATTTCGGCCTGATACGGCGTGTAAGCGGTGTACCAAGCTGGATTCTCTAAAACATTTCTTTGGATAACTGCTGGAGTATGTGTGCCGTAGTATCCCTGCCCCAAAAAACTTTTGCAGACGTTGTTCTGCTGGGCGACTGCCTTCAGTTCAGCAAGTGCTTCTTGCTCTGAGACGGCCGATGGTAAATCCATCACCGTTCGCCTCATGATGCTCGCTGGCACAATTTCTTCAATCAACGCATCTCGACTTTTTGCTCCGATGGCTTCAAGCATGAACTGCTCATCGGTTGGTGAAAGGCCGATGTGTCGACCTGCAAATTCGAGATTGTCATCAGATGCAGTCGTTTTGTTACACGCTGGTGCGTGAGATTCAGATGAAAGAGTGTGTGGTGAAGCTGTGCCAGAAGACATACAAGGTTCCTTTCCTGACTGTGCCGACGCATGTTGTACGTGCCGTGGCAACTGACGTTGTATTTTATCCGCCAGAGGAAACAGTATGGCCGAAACCATGCTGGGAACCCTGTTGTCCTTGGACCTGAGAGATTCACCCGTGAGCATCGGCTCGGGGTTTGCCCCTTCGGTGGACGCCGCCTTTTGCGTCGTCACTCTCCAACAGAATTACAAAATGTCAGTACTTTTGCCTGAGCGTTCAGCCTTCGGCGGTCTTTCGACTCTCTCCTGACCCTGTCTATCATAGGGTCTGTCGAGAGAGCCGGCAACACATCCCAACCTCGATGCGTTCCTGAAAAGAGTTAAGCCAAGCAGGACAATCGACACCAGTCGGATATTTGTTGATGAATAGCATCACGAATCTTTCGGATTTCTGCCAACTTTTCTTCATGGTTCCCTGTTACCTTTGACGGGTCTGGGAAGCTCCAATGTTCTCGCGTAACTCGTCCAGGAAAAGATGGGCAACGTTCCGCGCTTGTTTCATCACAGACAGTGATCACACGGTCGTAATGACTCCCCTGTTGAAGAACGTCACTGACTCCCGTAGTCACTGCGTCAGAGATGTCGAT
>JAUWWJ010000154.1 GCA_030616935.1 Planctomycetaceae bacterium | reverse complement strand
GCAATCGATGCTGGCATTTTAGCAGCTCCAGCATCGCTAATGTGCTGTGTTGATCAGCTTCGGTCCGGCGATAATGATGCGATGATCTGCATTGCGGCACATCAGGATATGAGCATTAATCGTTTCGACGCGATGCATAAGTTAGGTCTTCTGAGTGAACGTACAGGCGCTGCACCATTTGATAAAAAGAGTGCTGGTTCATTTCCTGCCGAGGGTTGTGGGGTTTTTATTCTTCGGCGGTTGTCAGACGCTTGTGAAAGCAACGAGCCCATCCTGGGGATCATCCGTGGCGTGGGCGCTGGTACCGATTCAATATCGTGGCGGGCTTCAGCATCTGCCAGTGTCAGAGGTTTGCATGACTCCGACATGGAGCCGGACGAAATTGATGCTTTTAGTTGGTTAGGAAGTGGCATTCCGAGTGTCGACAGGCATGAAATCGAAGGCCTTGCGAGAACATATGGGGTTGGTGAAAGAAAGCTACCCCGCCCAATCACGACACCGTTAGCACGGTTCGGGCATCTTGCCGCGGCAGCCGGTCTCCCCTCGCTGCTTCAAGGGCTCGAGGCAGTCAGGAGCGGAAAGCAACCACACGTCTTTGGCTTGTCGTCTCTCGGAGATATGGCTACTGCGCACCAATGGTTCGTTGAGCCAACTAAAAATAATCCGACGCAGATTGAAACTGCCGGGAACAAGCCGGTCGTGGCGGTTCATCTTGGTGATGGGAAAGACAGCGCTTTCCACGTTGTTATGCAGGGTTATTCAAAAATTGGACTTCGCGGGAGGGACGAATCATCCTTGTTGAGCGGGTTGCAGAAACCGCCAACCAAATTAATAGATAGAACGCTTGAATCTATGGAGAAAGTATCGATGCAGGAAAGAGACTCTGTTGCAAGAAGCGGAGAGAAGGAATTTCAACGACCAATGCATTTTGATGCGACAGAAAGACGTCGTTCTCGGATGAAAGAAAATGCATCTAAGCCACAAGTGCCTGAGGCACATTCATCGGGAGTTGCGCGAGAGACGCAGCCCAGTGACTCGAAAGTAACGAATGGTGCGGGTGTCTACAGTTCTCAACGAGATGCCCCTGAAGCAGTTCAGGATACGGTCAGGTATTCGCTTGATGAATTGTCGACATTTCTGACTAATTTTGTTGTTGAGCAAACCGGATATCCTCCAGAAATCGTGGAACTCGATGCCGACTTGGAAGCGGACCTTGGCATTGACAGTATTAAAAAAGCGCAACTGTTTGGTGAGATTGGTGAGTATTTTTCTATCCCACCTCGCACGGATCTTTCTCTAGATGAATTTCCGACGCTTCGTCATGTGCTTGACTTTCTTGCCATTGAAACAAAGACATCTTCAAAAACGAGTCCCAGCGTACTGCAAGAAGCAGAGACCAGATTGAATGAATCAAGTAAGTCGCCTGCCAGGCAAAATGGGAGTCACCAATCGCAAAATTACAAAGAATTCCAAGATGAAGAGAAAGTCTCATCCTTAGCTACTGTTGAAAAAACGTATACGCATGCTGAGTTGGCGGAGTTTCTTGTTACCTTTGTTGTCGAACAGACAGGATACCCTTCGGATATTGTTGAACTGGATGCCGATCTTGAAGCAGATTTGGGGATCGACAGTATCAAGAAAGCACAGTTGTTCGGTGAGATTGGAGAGTATTTCTCAATTCCACCTCGTGCAGACCTGTCTTTGGACGCGTTTCCAACGCTGCAGCACGTACTTGATTTTCTAGTTGAGGCCACCTGCTCTTCGCAGGTTGATTCGGACGTTTACGAAGCTGGGTTTACGAATTCTGAGCCAGGCAGTGCAGGATTGTTTGCAGACTCACTCTCGCGGGATTCTTTTTCATCTGCGACGAACGGCGTAGCAGAAGCCGTGAGTTCACCAAAGCAATCGACAGGTCATTCTGTTGAGGAGTTGTCTTCTTTTCTAACGAATTTCGTTGTCGAGCAGACTGGGTATCCACCGGATATTGTTGAACTCGATGCTGATTTGGAAGCCGATCTTGGAATTGACAGTATCAAAAAAGCACAACTCTTCGGTGAGATTGGTGAATACTTTTCAATTCCACCACGAGCAGATCTTTCTTTGGATGAGTTTCCAACACTCAGGCACGTCCTCGAGTTTCTAGTTAGGGAAACAGCAACATAGCGTTTGGGTGTGGGTTTGTTCGGTGACGGTAAATTTCAATATGAATGAAGTGAATAAAGAACAGTGTCGCTCTGATCATGGTGAGCCATTGGCCGTCATTGGGATGGCGGTGCGTTTGCCTGGTGCAGATTCTATCGATGAATTCTGGGATCTAGTGGCCGATGGACGCTCAGCAATTACAGAATTACCAGAGGAGCGGCTAGATAAGAAGCTTTTCTTTAATGAGGAGAAAGGTGTTCGTGGAAAGACATATTCGTCAATCGGGGGTATTGTCTCGCCTCGAACCACCCCGCCGGGCAAATGGCGCCTGACAAAAGAGCAGTCAGAAGACTGCGACGCTGCACATCTTGAGCTCTGCGATGTTGCGGCGACGGCTTTCAGTCAGGCCGGATACGACCCGCTCACAATTTCGGGTTTTCGAGCCGGTGTTTATGTTGGTCACACGAGAGGGACAGGGCTCTCTGGTGATGTTATGTATGGGACAATGCTGTCCGATGCGGCATCGTGGTTGCACGAAGTGGATGAATTTAAAAAGGCTACTGGTGAGCGTGCTGATGAATGCATAGGTGCTGCTGTTGCTGCTGAGAGAGCGAGGCTGCCTCGCCGGACAGCAAATGGAGGGCCTGCAGCTGATGCGCAGCGTTGCAGTGCAACAGTTGCCCGAGCTTTCGGCTTGGATGGGCCGTGCATGGCGCTCAATGCAGCCTGTTCATCCTCTCTTTTTGCGCTCGCCGCAGCGGCTGATGATCTCGCGCTGGGCCGGACAGATATGGCGGTTGTTGGAGGGAGTTCTCACTGTCGATTCGACAGCCTTGTTTTATTTTCCAAAGCACAGTCAGTAAGTGCTACGGGCTCTCGGCCATTTGACGCGTCAGCAGATGGGCTCGTGACAGCCGAGGGCTATGTTGTTGTGCTTGTAAAAACACTCCGCAAAGCACTTGAGGATGGCAACACAATTCAGGCTGTTATTCGAGGGATTGGGGTGTCAAGTGATGGTCGTGGAAAAAGCTTATGGGCGCCTCGACAAGAAGGGCAGATTGCGGCCATTGAGCGGGCCCATGCAGATTTGCTTGATCCTGCTCGTCTTGGATATATCGAAGCTCACGCGACGAGTACAAGTGTTGGCGATGCAACGGAAGTCAACGCACTTGCTCGAGCATTGAAAAGCCATATTGCTGATGACGTTACTATTCCAATCGGTAGTGTAAAGGCAAACATAGGACACACTCTTGAGACGGCAGGTTTAGCTGGCCTCGTAAAGGCCATACTGTGCATGAAGCACGGAACAATTCCTCCAGTGCCAGGTATTAGAGAGTTGAATCCAGCAGTCGATTGGCAAGCCACTCCGTTTGTTGTGCCGACTCAGAAGCGGGAGTGGTTACGGAAAGACGGACTGCCTCGTCGGGCAGCAGTGAATTCATTTGGTATTGGCGGTCTGAACGCACATGTGGTTGTTGAAGAATTTGTAAAGGACATCAAATCACAACAGCCAGAGGTGATTCGGCCAGTCGATTCAGAAGCATTTACCAGAGTTCCAGCAGATGATGATGTTGCGATTGTGGGTCGGTCTGTGCTTGCTCCGGGCCATTTGTCAGCTGAGCAGATGTGGAGCAAGCTTGTCGACTGGGAACAGGACTTTTCCAAAGTCCCATCAGATCGCTGGAATGTTGACGCTGTGTACGACAGAACCGCTGCCTCCAACTGGAAGACGGTGCAGAACTGTGGTGGATTCATCGAAGGATTTTCCTACGACTGGCGAACGCACAAAATTCCTCCAAAACAAATTGCAGCCGCTGATCCACTTCAGTTCATGCTCCTTGAAACAGTTTCTCAAGCACTTCAAGACGCTGGTTATCCAGGTAGATCATTGCCTCGTGCTCGTACTGGTGTGATAGTCGGCACGGTGTTTGGTGGAGATTTTGCTTCAGCGCTTCAAGTTGGTATGCGACTGCCTTATTTCGAGGCGGCTCTCCGACGAGAAATGCAATCTCAAGGGGTAAACAAAAGTGCGATTGAGACTGTCTGTGAAAAGTTTTGTGACCTTGTAGTTTATCGGCTTCCTGCAATTGTTGATGAGACCGGAAGTTTTACAAGCAGCTCACTCGCGTCACGTATTACAAAAACGTTTGATCTCATGGGCGGTGCAACTGCAATCGATGGTGGCGCCGCTTCGGCTCTATGCGCTCTTGATGTGTGCAGGAATTTCTTGTTGACAGGTCGCGCCGATGCCATGGTCTGTGCGGCTGGTCAGCGAAGTCTGTCACTAGCCACCTATGAGGTGCTGTCTTTGTCGGGCACACTTTCTCGATCCGGGAACCCTCGTCCATTTGATCAAACGAGTGACGGGCTTATGCCGGCTGAAGGTGTTGCAGTCTTTGTCTTAAAGCGACTCTCAGATGCATTACGAGAGAACGATCGGATTCATGGGATCGTGCGCGGCATCGGTGTATCACGGCATGACGAGAAGAGTGCTGGAATACAAAGGGCAATGCGTCGAGCAGGAGAAGATGCGAGAGTTTCTTCACATTCTGTCAACTTTGTTGAAGCAGCAGCCGCTGGAGTGCCAGCCGACGATATGGCGGAACTAGATGCAATCCACCATGTGTACGGTAAGAGTGTTCCAGTTGGTGCAGTGAATACACAAATCGGACACGCCGCAGGTGCTTCCGCGGGTCTTTCAATTGCTAAAACAACATTCGAGTTGCAGGAGCAGGAACTTCGCATGCCTGCAGATAGTTCGGACAGAGCGTCCCGGGATCATGTCGCACAAGCACTTCACGCAAATGACGATGGAAGGCTTTTGGCTGGAGTGACAGCAGTGCATTGTGATTCAGCGTGTCATGTGCTTATAGAGCGTGGCGATACAGTCCATGTTCCTCAAGCGGTTGTTCAACCCAACAAGGTGAGCGAGCCACCTCCGCAAATCATTCGTTTTTGTGGGGCAACTACAAGCGAACTGCTTGTGGTTGTGAAAAAATGCATTCAGGATCCGCATCTATCGTTTGTCACATCCAAGGAGTTTCATCAAAAGGGGCATCGGCTGGCCATTGTCGCGGCGACACCAGAAGAGTTGGCCCGCAAAGCCGATCTTGTTTT
>JAUWWJ010000011.1 GCA_030616935.1 Planctomycetaceae bacterium | reverse complement strand
GGTGTTGTTGCGAGTGACTGCTTGGGAGTGGGCTCTTGCTTTACAGCATCCTTTTCCTCAGTTGGTGTTGAGAGAGGTTCTGCTTCTGTTACCACGACTTCTGATACGGCCTCGACTTTTTTATCACCGGCCTCAGCTGTTTGAGTCAGTGGACTGTCATGAGGCTGAATGCCTGGTGTGGAAGCAGGTTCTTCTCCTGTCGTTTTTACAGAATTTTCTTCCACTAGATTTTCAATGCCATCACCTTTTTCTTCGACCACTTTGGCTGACTCCATTGCTATATCTGCGGAAGCAGATGGAAGCACTTGGGGGAGAGGTTCTGTACTCTGGTCCACTTCGTCTGAAACTGTTTGTTCGGAGAGCACAAGATCGTCTCCTGTACGCTCATCTTCTTCCTTTTGAAGTGGTTCAGGAAGCGTGCCTTGAATACCCTTTGATTGTTCTAAAGCCGGGGTTGCCTCGACGGATACGACGTCTTCCATCGACGTGTTCTTTTGAACCTCTGGTTGACTGTCCGACTCTGATTGTTTTTGGGCCGGCATCGGTGTTTTTAAATCTTTTGCAGCATGTTCGGCCATCTGCTTTTGCGCAGAGGCTAATGTCGCTGGAATTGGCGGTGCAGCATTGTAGGGAATAAAAGCAGGGGCAGCTGTTCTTTGTGGTTGGTTTGTTCTTCGTGTTGCCTGCGTTACAGATGCAATTTGCTGCTGTTGTGCAGAGGTGCTTTTCGCAAGTTGAAGAGAAAGAACGGGCTGGCCCTCACGAAGGGGGTGACGAAGCACTACTCCATCAAACGTGGCATCAGACCGTAATGCAGTTGTCGGAAGCATGGCAACCGGCCAATCACGGAGGGCTACGTCGTAGATTGTGACAGGCGAACCTTTCGGCAACGATCGAAGAGCAACGAAAATAGATTCACTCTCTACCTGAGGTACGTTTTGGGCAATGTGGACATCCAAAGCACGATTGACACCAACTGCAGCAGTTGCACCGGCGAGGAAAGCAGCAGCGAAAACGGTACTTGCTTTGGGTCGCTGAAGCGTTTTGTTCGTAGGTTTTTTTGTGCCGTTGCTACTCATTGCTTTGCCTTGTGGGCCGTAGTGTTTTTGGTCACCAGAACTCTTGGAATACAGCGTCAGTCAGAGAGACACATCTCATACGGGTCTTTGACCGACGAAATAAAAAGCCGCTTATGAACTGATATCGGCATAAATGTCACGTTCGAACCAATCCACCAGAAAGAAAGCCCGTTGGACCTCCAAAACTGCCCATTTTGTCAGTTTCTAGAATGGATCACTGAACTTTCAGAAAACATAGGGTCAACCGTTCGTGTCATTGATCGTATGGCTAGGAGCCGGCGTCCTTCGTGTCGACCTTGAGGGTCACGAAAGAAAGCATCGCCCAGTCCGGATGAGGGAGGGCCAACAGACGAAAGAACGAGTATGCCGTCTGCTGGTAGGTGTAGTTTCAATTCCAGCTTGTTCATAACGGTTTTACGTTGACCGGCTTCGAGACGAAAGGCACCGTCATCTCCAGTCCAGTTGCGCTCGATAGGCCCGTGACGAATAAGCGGTATGAGTTCGATTTCGATCCCTCCATCAGCGGACGGTGTCGCTCGGACGTCAAATATTGCGCTGGCATCTCTGTAGGTTTGGCCCGACACAGTATCGACAGTCGACCGACTGTCGTGCTCTAAGAGGATGAGTTCTTCAAGGCGTGGAGTTGAAACGATTTCATTTGTACGACCTGGAAGTGTTTGAATCACACGTTTTACAACAGTTCTGTCAGCCGCTAACGGACTGTCGTCAGCTTCGCCTTGAGTAGTATCAAACGTAGTAGAAAATCGTTTAGCTAATGCGGCAGGGATATCACCGCGAATAACACCAGCACGGATGCCGTTTCCATTGAGACGATGGCGAAGACTTGTTGGTATATATTGTTCATCAATAACGTTCCATAGTTCATCACCAAGTTCGATATCTTCTTCAGCATAGCGTAAGAAGGTAAACTCGAGAGGGATGGTTTCAAGATGACTGCTAGAAGCCGACAGATCTGAAACACCACTGAATTGTTCCTCAAGATCTTCAGTTGTTGCTGGTGTGAGAAAACTATTACCAAACGGTGTTTGGCAACCACTGGTAAATAGAATGATGAATACGAAAGTTGTCAGAAGCCGTAGATAGACTACGGAAGTGTGACTCCGAGAATCCATGACGCGTCCAACAGCAGGAGATTGAGGGAAGGAACCAGTTGGGGAGAAGAGAGTAGGAAGAACAGCCGTTCGAGGTCAACCTAAATCTTTTCCTATTACACGCAGTGCATTGCGGAAAAATGTTAAGCCAGCACCATCAGCATGAGGGTCCATTCGGCCCACCCAGGCAGGGTGCTGTGTCGCGTCAATGAAGCGTTCTGGGTGTGGCATGAGGCCGAAGATTCGGCCTGTTGGATCACACATGCCAGCTACGTTTTGCTCGGATCCATTTGGGTTGGTCTGCTGCCCATCACTGCTCTCGGCATAGTGAAGTACAAATTGGCCACGTGAGTCGAGGTGCTGGAGGAATGTTTTGTCAGCAGTGGTGAAGCGTCCCTCGGCGTGGGCAACAGGCAATTCAAAGTGGTCCAGTCCACGAAGAAAGACACAGTTCCCTGGGGTGGCTTGTAATCGTACCCAGCAATCAATGAATCTCCCGGAGGCATTTTGTGCAAGCGTGGCGACTTGTTTGTTAGGGGCAGAATCGGGAGTAAGCAGTCCCGTTTGCAAGAGTACTTGGAATCCATTGCAAATTCCAAGAATTAGTCCACCTCTCTCATGAAAGCGACGGAGTGTATCACCGAGACGTTCGGTCAATTCAATCGCTAATATTCGTCCGCTGGCAATATCATCACCATATGAAAAGCCACCGGGGATACAAAAAATTTGAAAATCATCCAGAAGAGAAGGGGATTCAGCGAGTGCCTGAACGTGTATGCGTTTCGTATGACCACCGGCACGTTCAAAGGCATAAGCGGTTTCTTGGTCACAATTCGTACCCGGTCCACGAAGAATGAGAGCGCGAGGGGAAAGCATGTAGTTTTTCCTTAAGACTTGCCGTGTGTTTGAGCAGTACTTTGCTCCCGCCATGCGGTTGCAAGTTTGTGAACCGATGTTTGGCTAACAATTGAATCTTCACCACAGCGAATTGTAAGCAAACTGTCGTTCGTGACACTTCCAATCCACGACCACGTGCTCCCGTGAAGTATTCTGTCTACTTCAGACGCGTTCTCTTCCTTGACTTCTATCAAGAATCGTCCAGGCGTTTCAGTACATACAACGCGTAGTAAACTCATGAGTTCATCGGGTTTAGCAAGGTTTCCAGTATCATCGATCGGTACCTTTGCCAGGTTTATGTCAGCGCCTAAGCCGCCGCCTATAGCCATCTCAGCTAGAGCTACCCCAAGCCCTCCATCAGATAGATCGTGACACGATGCGATGAGTTGCTGCTGGTTTAATCCGTAGATGCTCTTGAAAGCATTCTGGCAATTTTTGAAATTTACTTTGGGAATGTCACCACCCGTTACCCGGCCACTAACAGCAAGTTGACTACCACCAAGTTCCGATGTTGAAATCCCAACAATAGCAATTCGATTGCCTGCTCGTTTAAAATCTGATGAAACGCACAAACTCACATCATTTATCTGACCGATTGCTGTGGCAAGCAATGTTGGTGGTATTGATTGCTCTTTGAGGACACCTGTGTCGTCTTTCCAGGTAAAGACGTTGTTGAGGCTATCTTTGCCACTTACAAATGGAGCTTGAAGAGTCACTGCTGCTTCATAACAACCACGACATGCTTCCACCAGTGTTCCAAGTGAATCTGGTCGACGGCAGTCACCCCAACAGAAATTATCAAGCAACGCAATTCGCTCTGGGTCAGCCCCGGATGCAATACAGTTTGAAACAGCTTCCACAATACCACCAACAGCCATCTCAAACGGATTAATGGTTCCAAGGTGGTGCCGAATCCCAACGCCGATCAGAATGCCTCTTGGTCGGCCCAATACTCCGCGTATCACGGTAGCATCAGCTGGTCCCCCCATTGGTCCCAGTAATGGCTTAAGAACACTTTTCCCCTGAACTTCGTGATCGTACTGCCGAATGATCCATTCCTTACTTGCTACATCTTCGGACCGAAGTAAATCAAGTAGAACCGTTTCAAAGTTTTCATCTTTTAGTGACCAGCACACGGGGAGATGTCGTGGTGGTGTAAATATGGATTGGAGACGCTCTCTTGGCCGGCCCTCGTGGAGAAAATGACAATTGAGGTCACCAACACGTTCACCGTCCCACTGAAGGACCAGTTGGCCATTTCCCGTAAATGTACCGATAGGAGTTGCTTCAACGCCTTCTAGTCGGGCAACCTCCGCAAGACGAGGCCATTCTGCAGGAGAGACCGCGAGTACCATTCGCTCTTGCGCTTCTGAAATCCATACCTCGGTGGCTGAGAGACCGTCGTACTTCAAGGGTACCTTTTCCAGATCTACTTCGGCTCCTAGTTCAGCCCCCATTTCTCCGACGGCACTCGATAGCCCTCCTGCCCCACAGTCTGTAATGGCATGAAAAAGATGTTCTTCAGATGCAGCCAACACAAAATCCGTGACCGTTTTTTCGTGAATAGCGTGACCGATTTGCACTGATCCGCCCGATTGACTTTCACTCTCACTTGAAAGCTCGATGCTGGAAAACGTTGCGCCGTGGATGCCATCACGGCCTGTTCTGCCACCAGCAACAACTACGAGATCACCAGGTTCAACACGGCCATCCGCAGAATCACGGGGCATGAGTCCCACCGTGCCACAGAAAACAAGAGGATTTCCAAGGTACCCTGGGTGGAATGCCACAGCCCCAGCAATGGTTGGGATACCCATTCGGTTGCCATAATCGCGTACACCAGCAACAACTCCATGAAGTAATTTTTTTGGTGGAATAATACCAGGCGGAATTGCTTTAGCTGGTGTGTCCAAAGGAGCGACACAGAAAACATCTAGATTTGCAAGTGGCTTTGCACCATGCCCAGTGCCAAGCACATCCCGGATCACACCTCCCAGACCGGTCGCAGCACCTCCGTATGGTTCGATAGCAGAAGGATGATTATGGGTCTCGACTTTGACACAGATATCGTGATCGCCATCAAAGCGAACAACGCCAGAATTATCACTGAATACACTTACACACCAGTCGTCTGGACCAAGTTGCTCTCGGATGGTCTCCGTTGATGCAAAAACTGTCTCTTTAAGTAAGTTGTCATAGCGAGACTCACCGTCAGGTCCGATATGGTCTACAGGACTTCCAAGAGTTTTATGGCAACAATGCTCACTCCATGTCTGGGCGATTGTTTCAAGTTCTATCTCGAATGGTTCTCGGCCGAGGCTATTAAAGTGATCTCGTACTGCATGCAATTCTTTTGCTGTGAGAGCGAGGCACTGTTTGCGGCTCAGTTCTTCAAGTTCGGAATCATTCAGTCCATTAAGTCGCACATGCTCACGTTTCAGTTTCCACCTACTGCCGCCACTCAGCCTTGAAAGCGTAAGTGGGCCAATAATGACTTCATGAATGGCTTCGCTGGCAAGTCGTTTCCATGCAATCTCTGCAACTTGTTCTGATGTCATGCATTCCGCGGGCACCCAGTATTTCTTAAGACTCCGAACTGCGGTGGCATTCACTCCAAGCAGGGCCATTGCTTCTTTGGCACTTTCTGCTGCGGGATCAGTCACGCCAGGTTTTGGGAGGACATGCAAAATGAGATTATGAGCCTCTTCTGCGCCGGGCGGTATTGAAACCAATTCCTCTTCTCCGACTTTCGCCACCCTGCAGACTTCTGTTACGGAATCTGTGAAGAGGCGTGTTCCTATTCTTCGAACCTCATCGAAGTCCAAATCTCCCTCAATAAGCCACCCATTAGCAGCATGAGCAGAGTGAATGTCAAAACCGAGATCGTTTCCAGCGGTAACGAGGTCTTGAGCAGTAGTATCGTTCTGACGGTCATGGACATCAACTTCCCAGAGCATCACGGCTTTCCTTAGCGAGAGTTAATAATTTGATGAGCGTGGACCGGTCGCCTTCTTCGATTGCGTGTCGCAATTGATCAGATACTTCCGTAAAATTTTCAATTTGGGCGGTGACGGCCTTGGCGTTATCGAGCAATATGTCAGCCCACAGGTCAGGATCACCAGCTGCTATTCGGGTGGTATCTCGCCAGCCTCCAGCAGTGAAACGATGAGCTTCACGAGGTGTTGCCGTAGCTAATGCGGCAGCAACAATATGAGGAGCGTGGCTCGCGGAGGCAAGGAGTTGGTCGTGTTCCAACGGTGAAAGGAGACATGTCTGGGCACCAATCTGTTGCCAAAAAGCAGAGATGGCTTCAGTGTCTACTTTCGGAGTAGATTCCACTGGAGTAAGAACCGTTAGTTTGCCTTCAAAAAGGGTAGGGTCTGCCGCTTGTGGACCACGTTGGTGACTTCCTGCAAGAGGATGGCTGCCAACAAATTGGCCTGTGCGAGAGGAGCGACGCTGCTCCCAGCGATCAACAATCGACTGTTTTGTGCTGCCAGCATCTGTGATGGGTGTGCCAGGGCGAACACATGCGTCGATCTCTTCCAGTTGATCTCCAATAACACTCACCCGAGTAGCCACCAGAACAAAGTCAGCATCTGCCACACCTTCGCGGATGTTTGTGGTACCTTCGCTTATGGCACCGAGTTCTTTAGCGGCCGCTAAAGAACTGTCGGACCGACCGACACCTATAATTTTGTTTGCGGCTCCTCGTTTGGCGAGAGCAAGACCAGCTGATCCTCCAATAAGGCCAACTCCGACGATCGTGACCGTGTCCCATTGGGCAGTCATAATGAATGTAGATTTGTGCAAAAATGTCGTGGGGGCAGTAATTCATTTACTTAGTAAACGATCTATGGGTTCTACCAGATGTGCACCTCCTTGTGAGCAGGGGTCGCCTGTTTGTCGACATTCTAACCCCTTATGGCGAAAATAAAGCATGCATGGTTTACCCCAAAAAGCGACAGGACGACTTGTGAGCCGACAACTGCCAGCCCGGTTGCAGGCAGATCTGCTTGGGCGATTGGCAATAACGCTACGGGCAGGTATTGATTTGCGGAAAGCCTGGGCAAGTGAAGTCAAGCGAATGCCTGCTCGTTGGCAATCACACCTGTCTCTTGGAACGCGTAGTCTTGATAATGGAGAAATGCTTTCTGACGCGCTTTCTCATACGGGGCTGTTCCCTCCGTTAGTCGTGGGGATGGTAGCTGTTGGTGATCAAACCGGTAAGGATGTCGAAACACTAAAAGAGCTATCTCGCGTAATCAGTCATAGAGTAGAAACTACATCACGTCTTCGTTCGAGCCTCGTTTTACCGGCAGTCCAATTCGTGCTCGCGCTGGCAGTTGTAGGGCTACTTATTCTCATTAGTGGGATGATTGAATTGGAGCGAGGAAAAGCACTCGATTTTATTGGTCTCGGTCTTGTTGGTATGTCGGGTCTCAAGATGTACGGTGTACTTCTTTTTTCCCTGTTCGTTGTTTTGGTATGTGTCTCTCGATCAGTCCTTAGCGGATGGAGATCACATGGTTTCATTCGTAGATTTATTACCCGTCTACCACTTATTGGACCAGCTGCTCGAGATGGGGAAGCAGCTGCCTGGAGTCACGCCGCATCGTTGGCCGCAGGTGCCGGACTTGATGCAGGCAGACTTGTGTCGCTTGGTGGTTCGGTAGCTCCGGGTCTGGCAATTGACCCGCACTGGGTAAATGAAAGGCTGGTCTCTGGAAATACGCTAGCCGAAGCACTTCACGCTGCTCATCGTTTTCCACCTGAATTAATTGAAGGTTTGGCAGTTGGTGAAGAATCTGGAACAGTTTCAGAGGTTCTTGGGAGACTGAGTGAACAATTTGCCGATAATTCAAGAAAAGGGTTCGAGGCGGCAGCAAAAGCGGCTGGTGGTGGTGTCTGGCTTTTCGTAGCTGGCCTCGTGATAGTTGTTATTTTCAGGGTTTTTTCAGTTTATGTTGGAATGATTCAAGACGCTGCCAGCCAAATTTAAGACGATAAGGACAACGTAATGCGATCTATCTGTGCTGCTGTGATGGTGGTTGGGGCGTTGGTTGTTTCAGACTTTGCCATCTCAGATTCAACAAGTACGCATACACAACGCATGGAGTCTCATGGCTATCATCGCTATCGAGGATCGTGGAGAACTCAGCAGGAAATTAATCTGTATAAGCAGGCAGAAGCCGCAACAAAAAGCAGGGTTGAGGCACGGCACCGGCTAGAGAGGTTGCGGCGAGAGCTCGATAAACCAGGAGTCAGTGAGGACTCTTCTACCGAGATCCGTCAAACAACCGATCCTTTTTCGGTATTACCTCTCATCACGGCGATCAATACCGATCCTGTTCCGCGTGTTCGACTCCTCTATGTTGAAGCTCTTGGAAATATAGATTCAACAGATGCAATCGGAGCGTTACTATCTCTGGTTCTTGACCATTCTGATTCAGAGGTGCGTTGGAGTGCCATTGAGCAACTTGAAGAAAAGGAGTCGATACAGGTTGTTCCGCCACTCGTTGCTGCGCTTGGTGGAACCGATAGTCGCCGTATCAACCGTGCTGCATTTGCACTGAAAACACTTGGTGATGAGTCCGCTGTTCAACCCTTGATCAATGTTTTAATTACTCGGCATGTTGTTTCTTCTGGTGCTGAATCAGGAGGAAAAACATCGGTTACATTTTCACCAACAGGTGGTGGCCTCGCACTTGGAGGCAATCAGAAAACGAAAGCTGTTTCATTACAGAACGCGCAAGTACTTGAAGCTTTGACTAAACTAACAGATGTCAACTATGGCTGGGACCAATCTCGCTGGCATCTATGGTTTTTAAATCAAGGTGTCCCACCTACTATTGATATACGGCGAGACATGTGAATAGTGTCTATGCGGCGTCTATTGTACGCCGTTGTTTCCGACGCCGAATGAACCAATCAGTATCCAATGCCTTTAGTGCAACACGGTTTTCAAGGTTTGGCCGGAATATCACGAGCAGAAGGATCGGGAGAAACCATGCTAAGAAAAGGCCGCCGTTATGTGCTTTCCAGAATTGGCTTCCAAGGAGAACCGCGGCGGAACAACTCATGAGTGTCCCAAGGTGTTTTGGTGAAGGCCAAATTGCCATAGTAGCCATCATCACCAAGAAGCCAGCGAGCACAGGAAGCCGAAAAACTGGGTCGTAAGAAGGGAATGCCCAGAATCCCTCGAGGCTTACGCTGCTTGGAAAAATCCAACCAAACATTTGACGTAATTGGCCGGCAAAGATCGCGAGTGTTGGTGAAGTGCACCAGAGTCCAATGACAAGGGCTGCTAAAGCAGCTCCAACACCAGTGGCGAATCGACGGACTCCGCGTTCCCAATAAAAACTGCACCAAAGTGGAAGCAGGAATATGGGGTAGTAGATGATGCCAATTGCTAGCCCTATGAGACCTCCCGCAATTACAGGTCTCCGATATGCTCCAATCGCCCATACAATCAACGCACCGGGTAAAGCATGGTCAACCCTCCCAGTCATCATGGCCGTGTATGGGAGAAGAAGATAAAGAACCGCAGCAGCAATACCGAGTTTGGTACTTTCAAAGTGTCGCCACCCAACAAAAATCATACCGCTGACGATCAGTAGTTGGGAAATGATGGCCATTGCTCGAGCTGTTGTTTCGTGAACAACCCGTGGCGGTGGCTCTTTCGTTTTGCCGCCGGCTGAGGAAACTGCCTCGGAGGAGAAAACGCGTTGAGTTGAGATGTGTGGCAAAAGAAACAGGAGTGGATACCCAGGGCCAAGTCTTGCTAGTTGATCAGCGTTGACTTCTGCATCACCAGTCTCAAGTCTGGCCGCGGTCGTCGCTGCTGCAAGGTCATCTCTTTCTGGTCGAGTGGTGAGAACATTTGCTAAAAGGAAAACAAGGAGTGATATTCCGAGAAAGGTGAGTCCCCCACTATTGAGGTTGGGTTCGAGCATAGGTCTTCGAACCATGAGTGAGTCACAAAGCATGCGGATAATAAATAAGCCGGTTATCACAAACAGCCACACATAGCCCAATTGTTGTGCATCAACATTGGCTTTAAAGCCACCGTATTCAACGGCCAGAAGCCCTGGTGCAAAGAGAATCAGGCCGACAAGATCAACATTACGGATACTCAAAGCTCGATTGAATTTGAAAAAAACTGCAATCGAAAGAAGCGACGCAAGGTAAAACCAGGTCGTTGGATTAACACGGTAATAGTGAAAGAGTATTTCGCTCATCCGTCTCAGCAGGATGGAGGTGGCGTTTGGGAAACAACCGTTGACAATCAATTAGACTACGTCCCTTGCTATCTGCAAGGAAGGAACGAAAGACAACAGGTTAGCACAAAGAAAAGACAAAAGACGGTTTAGTGCGGTCGTAACGATTACTCTGCTGAGTTATCTCGCTTTTTGGCAAAATCACATGAATGATGTGGCTTGCGACATTATCGTACTGGCTTCAGGGCCGGATGGTGAAACAGAAGCGACTGGGCCAGGTGTTGTCTTGGAGGAAAGCTTTTTTCAAGCACTCCGTCCGTGTCTTAATGGCGATGGTCCGTGCGACGTGCTTTTTAGCGTGCGACGTGCTTTTTAGAAAGGCCAGATCAGAGGGGCTAAAATAATGGTGATGACCATTACTATCAAGTTTAATGGTCCACCGAAACGAAGGTAATCACTGAATTTGTAACCACCCGGCCCATACACCATGAGATTTGTCTGGTAACCAAGAGGACTGGCAAATCCACAACTTGCGGCTACGGTGATCGCCATAATAAATGGCATTGGATTGAGGCCGAGATCAGTAGCGGTTTGCCATGCGATTGGAAAAATCAGCACAGCCGCGGCGTTGTTGCTCATCGTTTCAGTAAAAATCATCGTGACAAAATAAATCGCTGCCAAGACAAGGTATGGTCGATCACCCGCCGCCCCAATAGTGCTTTGAGCAAGGAGTTCATCAAGCCCTGTTTTTTCAATAGCTCTGGCAAGCCCGAAACTAGCGGCAATGAGGAGCAGGGTCTCCCATTCGATAGATTTTCTTGCTTCATTAGGCCCAATACACCCTGTCGCGACCATAGCCGCGGCTGCTACAAGAGCTGCTGCAACCATGGGAACAAGTTCAAGTGTTGCCGCCAGCACCATAGCTACCAAAATAGTGCATGCAATCCAAGCAAGGTCGTGCCGGGGTGGCTTGGCCCCTTTTACTTCACTCACAAGATAAAAATCACGGTTTGTCTTTTGTCTTTTCAGAAATCGCGGGCTTGCCTCAAGCAGTAAAGTGTCGCCCGGTTGAAGAATAATGTCACCAATTTTTTTCCTTAAACGCTCTCCGTTTCGAGCGACTGCAATAATTACAGCATCGTAAGTCGACCGAAATTGACCCTCACGAATTGTCCGGCCAACAAGAGGGCACGTATTGGAAACCACAGCTTCTAGGAGAGTGCGTTCAGACCGTGGTCCATCTAATTGAAATACTTGGTCTGTAGCCGGCCGAAGTCCACGTATCTTTTGTAACTCCACGACTGAGTCGACCACGCCAACAAAAACGAGCCGATCGCCTTCTTCGAGTCGTTCTGTTGGTTCAACTGCCGCTCGTACATGACCAGCACGATCGACTTCCATAAGAAATAAGCCGTGGAGTCCACGAAGGCCAGCTTGTTCAATTGTTCGACCGGCAAGAGGGCTCCCGGATTCAACAACCATCTCAAGTGAGTATTCCCGAGGATCATCACCTGCACTGACCGCGGGCCTGCGATCTTTTAAAAGCCATTGGCTTTTGCTGGCAACAAGAATGTACGCGAAGCCAACAATCAGGAGAGGCACACCAAGCCATGTGATATCAAACATGCCAAGTGACATCCCCGTTTTTTCATTCAGTAAGCCACTGACAACAATATTCGTACTTGTACCAATGAGCGTGCAGAGGCCTCCGAGAACGACGGCATCATTCATCGGCATTAAGATTTTGGAAATACTCAATTGGTGTTTGTGAGCCCAGGTTCGCACGGCAGGTACCATTAAGGCGACCACTGGGGTGTTGTTCATAAAACCAGAGAGGACAGCAGGTATTGTCATTGTCCGCACTTGAGCTTCATGGAGAGAACGCGGTCGGCCAAGCCCCCGATCGATGACAAGTGCAAGGGCTCCCGTTCGATGGACAGCCGCTGCCACTACAAACAATGCTGCAACCGTGAGCATTCCTTCGTTACTCATTCCTGAGAGTGCTTCAGCAGGACTGAGAACTCCAGATGCTAGTAGAACAATCACTGCACCAAGCATGGCCATGTCTGGTGCACGGCGACCCAGAAGAAGTGCAAGCAGTGTCGTGCCCACCACGAAAGCGGTGAGAATCCCCTGCCAGTTTTCGTACCAAAAGCTAAGGTTCATAGCCGCAGATAAAAAGAAGGAATGGTATGTACCTACAGAATTTTCGGTTGGTACTAGTATGGATTTTTGCCAAGAACCTGTCGTGTCGGATACCAAATCCGCGTACAGAGTTCCGATGAAGAGTCCTTAGAACACCTTGCTTCGAAAATCGACGATGATTATTCGCCTTCTTGAATGCAACAAGACTTTCATCGCAGATGAACTAAATCTAATTCTACCCGTTACTTAAAGAGAACTGTCAAGCAGACGCTCCAGACAGCCCAAATTGAATGTGCTGATTCGATGATGGGTGGACACATTGCTGCGTGGATCATGCGGCACTAGTTCTGCCCGTAGAAAAATTGCAAATCTGGTCTCGTCTCAATGATGTTGGGTTCTAACACTTCTGAAATAGGCACTCGTATACCTCAAAACTCAGGACGTGATTGTTAGTGGTCTCACGCGACATGGTGGTGTTGCTTCAATTGAAAATAAATTATGGGAGAGGCACCTCGTTGAATGACTTGGCGCTGTAGCGAAGATAGTAGCCAATATCATTGCCCAGAAGCACCGCCTTCCAACCAAATTACGACAAAGAGTATGAGTGCCGATTGATCACCTAGAAATAATGATTCTGATTCGTAGGGTAATGCTGAAGGATAAGACTCTCCGGTTGCACAGTAAGATTTTCCGCGAGAAGACAGGAAAGATTGAAGCCCATATTTTCTCTGGTTTAAGAAAAATGGTAGGGGGGTGTAGAAAGAAGTTAGAGATTCGATTCTTGTGAATCAATGAGAGGGGCTCGCATTGATTCACAATGCGAGCCCCCATTCTTCTCATTTGCCCGTTTTAAAAGAGTTTTGAATACAAGGAAACTGGATTCAACCTGTTTGTCCTACTAGAGTGGAAGTGATGGCAGAGGCAACCTCCTTTCATATGTGATGCCCGAAGATCTCCTCCGGCATCCAATTTGTATTTTCTTTTGTGTTAGGACAGACATGCACAAGTCGTGCCAAATGAATTTTTAAAATTTGGCCTTTGTGTTTCCTAAAGCATTGGGAAATAGTAGTTTGGATTTTTATTTTGTGAGTGATGTCTATTGATTGGTGCATGCCCCGTAAGCACTGCGTGTTGATGAATTAGGCATTCCTTTTTGGTTAATTAAATGCGACTCTATCCCTGCGATAAATATTCCCTTCCGTTGCCAGAGGGGCATCGTTTTCCTGTTCAGAAGTATGAGATGCTTCGGCAACGTCTCGAGCGAGACGTTGCGACGGGTACACCGTTTGCATTCATTGAACCACATGCCGCCAATGACGAGGAATTACGTCGGGTGCATTGCCCTGAGTATTTG
>JAUWWJ010000461.1 GCA_030616935.1 Planctomycetaceae bacterium | reverse complement strand
GCAGCTGTGAGTGTCATCATCGTTGCGATGAAGAGTGTCCGTTGCATCGTCTGTCTCCGGATGTAGGAAGTGAACGACTAGCCAGTCATCCGATCATACTAGTCTTGTGTCAGAAGACTGGAGTATTGCATATTGATTCCCAATAAGCATTTAATAGTTTGCTGAGTATCATTGCTAGCCAGACCATATTTTTCGGAGATCAAGATGAAACTATCTCGCGCCCTACTACGTGTTTTAGTGGCATGTGCATTCTCTGCTCGGGTCTTGCTGCTGTGGTTAGGGATTAACCTCTGGCAAGTGGGTATACAGCAACAGATTGTTGGATGTCGGGGTGATAACAGTTTTCCGTATGAGTCATTTGGCAAAAGTTGTGTGCAGTGGGCATGTCTCTGGGGGTTTTTTTCATTGTCTGGTTTTTCGTTCTGGTGTCTCTGCCGGCAAAGGCAAGGTGAGTTGGAACAGCCGTCTGTTTACGACAAGGAATGAAATTACAACCAGTCACATGTGCCTGCGTGGGGATAGCGTATCTACGTATTGGAAGATTCTGAATTTTATAATCCCGCAGAACCTACAAGGCACAAGGGACAAATGCTGTCTTGCCAGCAAGGAATGGCCGTCTGGTGGCGACTCATAACTGTGGTCGACTCGGCGGAGGGGTGCCGGGTAAACTTTCTCAACAAGACAGTATGAACCAATCGAGGTATTTATGACTGACGGGATCGAAGCAGCGCAACGTGACCAACACGCCAAACATATTGCCATGAATGGTGCAGATATAAGTGGTCCCATTGAGCGGCACAGGGCCGGCAAGAATGGCTTTGTCATTGATGACTTTGGTGAACACCTCGTACTGAAAAACAACGAGGCCATTATTGTTGTTGCCGACGGTAAAGAACGAGTTCTTGCCGCATGGGACGTTTTTCGTCAGTCGCTGACCGGATTAGAGCCGGAACAGGCAAAGCGTATAGACGAAGCGGCGGCCTTATTTGCTAGTCGTTGTTCTCATATCGGCGGCGAGGTGAGCCGCGATATTGATAAAGCAAACCTTGCGTGGAAGCGTCGCTGAAAATTAGGTCGCATTCCAACGTGTGCAGAGCAAGGCACCATTTTCGTATACATCCGTCCTGCACCCGGTGAATGAACGCCCTAAGCTACTTCCGTGAGGTGTTACAAATCTTTTAGCGACGGACATCGATGACCCCAACGGCGAGTCGTCTGTCCGTGAAGTAGGGATCGCCCCCCCCATTTTTTCCGTTTGCGAGTCGGTGGAATTCTTCTACCCAGTAGTACCCATCAAGCTTCCCTGCTGCGATCGCATCGTTGACGAGTTTATTCCGTTCCCGATCGATGTTGGGAGCAATCTTGTGGGTAATTCCTCCAGTGGTTCGGCTAATCTCAACGCGTTCATCATAGGTCGCCGCGCCTAACCAGAGTGGCTTTAAATTCGAGTCAATTTTTTTTGATTGCCAGAAACGGACATGATGACGTTGTTTTGGGCTGTTTCCAACCGGCTGCTCAAATGCCGCGTCTTGCTTGCGTCCCCACAGGTAGAGATTGCTCACCGGCGCGTGAGGATAAGGTTTCCTTAGGCAAACATCAGCCGCAATGCGAAAAGAGGTTTTAGCAGTGATCGGATCTGCTGCATACCAGCCCGATGTCGAAAGCATATGATGGAGTTCTTCTTCAGTGCCGATAAAAGCAATGTTGATTGCATCCCCTATATGCCCTGACGAGGTTGTCGTGTGTGCTGGTGAGTCTAGAAGCGCTGGATGGCCATCAATAGTTGCGTCTTGAGTACCGCCTTGGTTATCTGCAGCTTGGCTGGCAGAGCACATGACCATGCAGCAAAACACAAGACCAAGGACTAAAAAAAACGATTTTTTATTGCACTGAATGAACAATGAATATTGAACGCCCAAAATACCCACCACAATTCACCTTCTTTTCTGCACAGACTTGATTGCGAATTCCCAAGTGGCCGAGACAGTAAAAAAAGGACGGATTTCATTCAAGAGCAGCTGAGTCGTATAGTAGGGCACTTCTACGTCGACTTGAAAGTCTGATTCAACCCCCGTGTGTGAGAGCCGTGTAGTAGGCTGTAATGAGATGGGTTTACTAACGGTGCACAGAGGCTTACTTGGAGAAAAGGACCTGACTGGAAGGGTCAAATCTGCTTCGTTTTCCATCTGCTGCAGGCAAACGTACCGAAGCG
>JAUWWJ010000059.1 GCA_030616935.1 Planctomycetaceae bacterium | reverse complement strand
CTTGTGCCAAACGAGCTGGTTGCAGAGGTAGAGCCAGGCCGTCGCGTTCACGTGCCACTTGGTAAAGGCAATCGGCGAAGATTGGCGTATTGCGTTGCTGTGCGACATGGAGAGTTGCCACAGCATCTACTCAAGTCGGTGGTTGGTGTGGAGGACGAGAAGCCACTTCTCTCGGAAAGAATGCTTGAACTCACAGGCTGGATGGCTGATCGATGGATGGCGCGTCGAGGCGATGTACTTGAAGCGGTGCTTCCCGCTGGAGTACGTCTTCGCCGTCAAGTGAAACGAGTGCCTGTGTTGGTGGCAACAGGTGAGCAGGGCAATCGTCGTC
Organism: Planctomycetaceae bacterium; assembly: GCA_030616935.1. Next base: position 7,684 of record JAUWWJ010000059.1, on the reverse strand, counting down.
CGACCGACAATCAAAAAAAGATTCTTGACGCAGCTAGCCAGCCCATTCCATTTGATGAACTGCTGAAGGTCACTGGAGTTTCGCGAGGTGTTGTTCATCGTCTACTCAAAGCAGGACTGCTATCAGAGAGTGGGTCGATTGAGCGCGACACCAAAACAGAATCAGTAGATGAGGGGTTTGCGGGTGATGAGCTACCAGTACTTTCCTCTGATCAAGAGAAGGCTCTAGAAGCGATTCTCTATCCGTTACAGCAAGGCGAGCATGAAACAGTCGTACTATTCGGTGTGACTGGAAGTGGCAAAACAGAGGTGTATCTGCGGGCAGTTACAGAAACTATCGCCAGAGGTAAACAAGCGATCGTGCTCGTTCCAGAGATCAGTCTTACTCCACAGACCTGCGACCGCTTTCGGTCACGTTTTGGTAAGGTAGCGGTGCTTCACAGTCATCTCACTCCAGCCGAGCGTCATGCTCATTGGCGAGAGATCGCTGCGGGTCGTGTCAATGTAATCGTTGGTGCTCGTAGTGCGATTTTTGCTCCGGCACCGCGCCTGGGTCTCATCGTTATCGATGAGGAACATGAAAATTCATTCAAGCAGGCGACTTCTCCTCGTTATCACGCCCGGGACGTTGCTGAATGGATTGCACAAAAAGAGAAGGTGCCTCTTGTGCTTGGTTCAGCGACGCCCTCTCTTGAATCCTTCTCGCGATGTCTATCGGGCGACTGGAAAATGTGCCGAATGCCGGTGCGAGTCGGTGGATCAGAATTGCCTGCAGTCGTGACAGTTGACCTGCGAAATCGGAAGGCTCGTTCCAAAGGCGCTATAAGCCCACGGTTGGCGGCGGGAATTGAATGGGCATTGAATGCTGGTGGTCAAGTCATGTTGCTGCTCAATCGGCGAGGCTTTGCAACCCATCTGCAGTGTAAATCATGTGGACATGCCATGCATTGTCCGCAGTGTGATTTAGGCCTCACGTTGCACCAGCCTGGTAATCGGGGGATCTGTCACGGCTGCGGGCTCGTGTCGGCAGTGCCCGAGTCCTGTCCCTCCTGTGGAATCAAGGAGATCGTTCATCGTGGGACCGGCACACAGCGATTAGAAGACCAAGTACGGTCGCAGTTCCGAGGAGTTCGGGTGGCGCGTATGGATACTGACACAATGCGTACTCGCGGAAGCCACGAAAGAACACTCACAGCTTTTCGCAAGCACGAGATTGATTTGCTTGTTGGGACCCAAATGATTGCGAAAGGGCTCGATTTCCCGAACGTAATGCTTGTGGGAGTCATCAATGCAGATGCGGCACTTCATTTGGCTGATTTTCGTGCCTCTGAGCGGACATGCCAGCTCGTTACTCAGGTAGCCGGACGGAGTGGTCGTGGGCCTCGTGGTGGCCGTGTAGTTGTTCAAACGAGCACACCAGAGCATCCTGCAATGCGGGCAGCTGCTGTTCATGATTACGAAGCATTTGTTCAAAGCGAACTCCCAATTCGGGAGTCTCTTCTCTATCCTCCGTTTGGCAGTGTTATACGAATTGTTGTTCGAGCTGCTGTCAATGATGCCGCTGCTGATTGGGCGAAGTATCTCGTGCAACGACTCACTGAAAATGCTCGGGAAAGTGATGGGATTCGGATTCTGGGCCCAGCGCCAGCACCAATAACCCGTATCCGTGATCGCTACCGTTGGCATCTGCAGGTGCATGGGCCAGACCCAGAGATGCTTCGAAACCTTGTCCGTCGGAGTACCTCTGGTCTCAAAACTCCAAAAGAAATCGCTTGGATTGTTGATGTTGATCCGGTTGAAATGCTTTAAGGCTTGATTCAAGGGAACACTTTCGATTCTTCGGTGCTTGAAATCCCTTGAAGATGCTTCGACACATTGGAAGCCTACTATTGCGATCAAGCGATATTGATTTCGCAGAGTTCCCGGTGATGCGGTAAGATACGGAAAAAGGTAGTGCTATATGGCGTATAGGTCATTCAAAGAAATTCTTGGTGAAACGAGCCTGGAGAGAAAATGTCGCTTTCTCTTCGGTCTTTGCTTGCTCCTTCTTATTACGGGAAGTTTTTGGTGGTACGGCCAACGAACTGAGGAAATCGTCTTTACGACAACAAGGAGTACGGGAAGGCACCTTGTTGATGCAGTGATGATTAATCATCACTGGAAAAATCTTGAGGCCGATAAGAAGTACACAAATCCGATTGAAACACTCGGCAAGATGCTTCAAAACCAGCCCTACAGTTGGAGGATTCTTTCTCCGGATGCTTCGCCTGAGGAGTTGGCCAGCTACACTCGACTTGATGCGGCTGTTCTCAATTATTTTGTTGAGAATCCACCGTCAAAAAAAAGTGATGAGTCATCAACGAGTCTCTTGCCAACATCAGATGAAGAGTATCGAGAATATCGAACTGCTGATAAGAAAGAGTATCACTATTATCAGCCAATTCGTGTTCAGCAGTCGTGCCTCATCTGCCATGAATTTCGTGGTAGTGTTCGAGGGGAGGGTGGAGGGGATTCGCTTCCCAACCGCCAGAAATATGCCGATGGCGATCTTATGGCAATCGTAAAAGTTGTCATGCCAGATGGAATAACACGACAAGCAATTAATTGGAATCGTGCGATCCTGCTAGCGACAGCAATTATTACGGTATTTCTTGCGATGCTTGCAGCCTATTTGATTGTGCGCTATGTCATCGTGAAGCCACTAGAGCATCTACGAGATGTTAGTGACGAAGTCCGTCGCGGCAATGTTGATGCAAGGGCTGATATTCATACAGCAGACGAGTTTGAAGAACTCGGTGTAGCGTTTAATAGAATGCTTCGAGGGCTCGTTGAGTCTCAGGAAGAACTGAAGAAAGTGAATGGTGACCTTGATGGAAAAGTTGATGAACTTGCGCGAGCCAACATGCATCTCTACGAAATGAATCGATTAAAGGGGGATTTTCTTGCTACGATGAGTCACGAGTTACGGACACCACTCAATAGTATTCTTGGTTTTTCAGATGTGCTTGGGTCAAATCAATTGCTCGATGAAAAACAAGTTCGTTATGTCGAAAATATTCGGAAGTCTGGTCGAATGTTGCTTGAGATGATCACTGACATTCTTGATCTCGCTAAAATGGAAGCAGGAAAAATGGATGTTCGGGCAACCAGTTTTGATCTTGGTTCTATTGTTTCGGCGCAGTGTGACATGATTCGGCCGATGGCAGAAAAGAAGGGGATTGATCTCACAATAGTGGTGAGCGATGAGGTTTTGAAGATTGAGCAAGACCAATCAAAATTGCAACAGATTCTGTCGAATCTTCTATCCAATGCCGTAAAGTTTACTCCAGAGGGTGGCCGTATTTCTGTTTCCGGCATGTTGCTTGATGCTGAGTATTTTTTAATTGAAGTTTCTGATACCGGGGTGGGCATTGCTGCTGATGAGCAACAGGCTATTTTTGAAAAGTTTAGGCAGAGCAGCGTTTTCCAGGCTGGTGATGATGCAATGACGCGAGAGATTTCAGGGACTGGGCTCGGGCTTTCGATTGTTCGAGAATTGTGTCGTTTGCTGGGTGGTGACGTTACCGTCGAAAGTCATCTGGGGAAGGGCAGCAGTTTTCGAGTGCGACTCCCTATTTGCCTGAAAGCATGTGGCATGCCACCGGCGATTCCGACTGCTTCATCAGCCTGAGCAAAGATTGACAACCGTAGGTGTTTCCTTCTTGCATCAGACCCCATATTCTTAAATACGAGTTACAAAATGGTGCGACCATTAGGTTCTTCCACTTCCTTCTGATCTGAAAAAGAATGATGTCTGCCGAAAAAAAGAAAACACCAGAAGTCTTACTATTTACCGATGGTGCATGCAGCGGGAATCCGGGCCCAGGGGGGTGGGCTTATATTCTGCGACACCCTGAGACAGGGCGAGAAACATCGGCACAGGGGAGTGAGGCTGATACAACAAATAACCGCATGGAATTAACTGCCGCAGTTCAGGGGCTACAGCAATTGAAGCGGCCGACGTGTGTCGAACTTGTCACTGATAGTGTTTACGTTGGAACAGGTCTTTCAGACTGGCTGCCAAAATGGAAAAAGCAGGGCTGGAAAAGAAAAGAACGGGGACGCCTTGTGGCTGTAAAGAATGAGGATTTATGGCGAGAGTTAGATCGACTTGCAGCATCTCATAGTATTGTCTTCCAACATGTCGCAGGGCATTCTGGCCACCCAGAAAATGAGCGATGTGATGAAATGGCTGTTGCTGCCTATCAGCCACTCTTGCCTGGTTCCAAGAAATAATGGGCCAGCATGTCGATCGAAGAAGAAAATACAGAGAATGCTAGCCAGACTGAAACGGGCTCTGAGCTCAGGATTCGCCTTGAACAGTTGCCGGGCGTAGGTTCAATTCGAGCAGCCAAACTTGCGAAACTTGGACTTGTTACCGTTCGTGATGCACTGATGCATTTCCCACGAGACTATCGTGACTTCACTGGAAAGCATTGCCTCGATGAACTGGTTGAAGGCGAGCATGCATCTCTAGGGGGAACTGTTCTTTCAGCTTTTCTTCGGACGATATCCCGTGGCCGCACAATGCTATCTGTTGAGCTTGAGACCGATCAGGGGCCAATGAGATGTGTGTGGTTCAATATGCCCTTTCTTGGACCCCGTTTCACAGAAGGCCGTCGATTAGTAGTAGCTGGCCAGCCTCGGCGTAACGGTGCAAAGTGGGAGTTTTCACATCCGGAGGTTCGGTGGCTTGATGAAGCTGAAGATAGCAGCCCTATTGAGTGGCTTGCGGTGTATCCGCTCACGGAGGGTGTGTTGCAATCTCACGTTCGGTTGGCAGTACAGGCTGCCCTTAGCAAGGCGGCAGACCACCTGGAAGAGTCGCTCCCAGATGATTTGCTGAAGTCCAAGAATCTTATATCGATTGGGGAGGCAATACGCTCGATTCATCGTCCTGAAAGTCGTGATGCGATGGAAGCTGCAAGGAGACGTTTTGTGTATCAAGAGCTTCTCATGTTGCAGCTAGCGCTTCGGCTTCACCGTGGGCAGCAGGATGTTCGGCAGACTGCACCACCCATCGACATCGATAGCCGACTGGATAGCCGCATTAAAGCACTCTTTTCACATGAGTTTACGGCCGCCCAAAAGCGAGTATGTGTAGAAATAGCGTCTGATATGAGACAGCCAAAGCCAATGAATAGACTCCTTCAAGGTGATGTCGGAAGTGGCAAGACGGCTGTCGCGGCTTATTGCATGCTTGCAACTGCTGCAACATCTGTGCTCGGAGACAAGTCGGAGGAAGACAGTTCCTCTACGAGATCATCCGGCCGATTTCAGGCCGCAATAATGGCTCCAACGGAGCTGCTGGCGCGACAGCACTACCACACGTTGACCTCTCTTTTGGCCGAACGCGGATCTTCTCTTCAAGTTGGACTTTTAGTAGGCGGACAGCGGGTAGCCGAACGGCGAAAGCTACGGAAACAAATTGAATCAGGTGATATTCAATTAGTAGTGGGTACGCAGGCGCTGATCTGTAGCGAAGCAGCTTTTGCCAATCTTGGACTAGTCGTTATCGATGAACAGCATCGATTTGGCGTTCTTCAACGGTCACTTCTACGACAAGGTTCTCGTGATCCGCACACACTTGTGATGACCGCAACGCCAATACCTCGAACAGTAGCCCATGCTGTGTACGGAGATTTGGACATATCGGTCATTGATGAATTGCCACCAGGGCGGCAAGAAGTCGCCACGTACCGAGTGGCACATGATCAGGTGGAGCAGTGGTGGGAATTCTTTTGCAAGAAGCTGAAAGAGGGCCGTCAGGGATATGTCGTGGTTCCAACGGTTGATATATCTGGCCGAGATATGGCAAGTATTTCGTCGGCATTTGAGTCACTTGCAAACGGTCAGCTTGAAGCATTTCGACTAGGACTTCTTCATGGACGAATGAAGCCAGATCAAAAAGCATCTGTAATGGCAGATTTTCGTGACGGGCGTTTTGATGTTCTGGTAGCAACAAGTGTTATTGAAGTTGGGATTGATGTGCCGAATGCCACCCTCATGACAATTCTTGATGCAGAGAATTTTGGACTTGCACAACTTCACCAACTACGCGGGCGGATTGCCAGAGGTCGCGTACAGGGAATCTGTGCTGCGGTTACTGATGCAGAGGCAAGTGCCTCGCCACGTATTGAAGCATTTGTCTCTACTGCAGACGGCTTTGTATTAGCAGAGCAAGATCTTATCTTGCGCGGTCCAGGCGATATTTTAGGTTCACGACAAAGCGGATCACCTCCGCTTTATCTTGCGGACCTTCTCAGAGATGGAGCAGTTGCTGCTGAAGCGCGAAGTGACGCAAAGACCATTTTTGAAAATGACCCAGCACTGGATAGTAAGAAGTTTCTCAGGCTGAAAAAAGTACTGTTGGGACGATGGGCTGCGACACTCAACCTCGGCCTCGAAAAAGTGAGTTAACTTCGTTTCTGATGACAGATTTATGCTGTAACGATTGCTTCACCGCTTTCCCAGTGCTGTCCGGATCGATCCACACGGTGATACAGAGTATCTCTTTCAATCGGTTCTCTTCCTGCTTCACGAATCAAGTTTTTTATTTTCTCCACAGTGAGAATTTCAGGTGTCTCAGCCCCAGCATCGTGGTAGATCAATTCGTGCCGAACTGTGCCATCTATATCATCTGCACCGTAGGAAAGCGCTGCTTGGGCCGTGCCTAAGCCCAACATGATCCAATACGCTTTCATGTGGTCAAAATTGTCGAGTACAAGTCTACTGATAGCCATCGTTCGAAGACTCATCGCGGCAGATGGCTTCGGAATATGAGAGAGTCTCGTATTTTCTGGGTGGAAAGCGAGAGGAATAAAAGTTTGGAAACCACCAGTTTCATCTTGCAGGTTTCGCAAACGAATCAAGTGATCAGTGCGATGGTAGGCATTTTCCAAGCTGCCATAGAGCATTGTTGCGTTGGATCGTAAGCCTATGGAATGTGCAATTCGATGAATCTCAAACCACTCTTTAGTATCAGCTTTATGCTCACAAATCTTACTTCTCACTTCGGGATGAAAGATCTCAGCTCCGCCACCAGGAAGACTTCCTAACCCGGCCGACTTCAATTCTTGAAGAATGTCCTCAATTGATCGCTTCGTAAGATGACAAAACCAGTTGATCTCAACGGGTGTCCACGCCTTCAAATGAAGTGAAGGATAATTCTCGTGCAAAATTTGGATAATGTTCAGGTAGGCATCATACTTTTTTTTGTGATGCAGGCCGCCTACTATGTGCATCTCAGTGCTTCCAGCATCAACCGCCTCCTGACCGCGTTGAAGAATTTGTTCGTCGGTCATCCAGTACCCACGATCGTCTCTTAAGTCAGCTCGGAAAGCACAGAACGAGCAGCGGTATACGCAAACATTTGTCGGATTCAGATGCGTATTAATGTTGTAAAACCCGGCGTCACCATTTTTTCGTTCCCGAACGATGTTGGCTAGTTCACCAAGTTCATGGAGATCGACAGAGTCGTCCCAGAGGCCTTCTGCCTCCTTAGGAGTCAATCGCTCGCCGCAGACAACTTTTTCACGAATTGAACCAAGTGATTGCCGAGTTGCTGATATCATGCGTGACTCCCTGGGGACCAAAATTCTTTTTATAGGTAGAGATAAAACCGCAAACGAGGGAAAAAAACAACT
>JAUWWJ010000277.1 GCA_030616935.1 Planctomycetaceae bacterium | reverse complement strand
CCCACGACGAAACACAACCATACATTCAATTTTCTTCTCAAAAAAACACCCCCTCGCCTCATATTCTCCCAGCACACGGCCGTCTGAAAGAACTCTGTGAACAGTTCGAAACGGGGACCTGCACAACGATTACCATGACAGACACGTGCACAATCGAAATTTCACCACTCTCACCGAACCAACTTTCATTGAGGTCAAATGAACTCGCCCTCCCAAAGGAGGCTGCCTAATGAGTTCGGAACAATCTTCTCGTGTTGTCATTACTGGAGTCGGTGCTTCGACCCCACTAGGGCATTCATTCAGTGAAATTGGTGATGCGTTACAGGCTGGTCGATCAGGTATTGATTGGTACGATGCTGGCACGTTTAACCGTCTCCAGAAACATGCCGCTGCCAACGTACAAGAAATCCTGCTACCAACAGAAACCGAAAGTTTCATACACACTGAGGAATTCGATAAATCTTCGCGGATCGAGCAGTTCATGATAGGACCTGCCGCACATGCTCTTGCAGATGCCGGCATCAATCCAAAAGTCGATAGCCTCAAGCAAAAGAAACGCGTCGGAATCATTGCCGGCATTGGAGCGGAACAACTCAAAAATTGGGAACGTGACTTTCTTGACAATGGCCACGATGTTTTTGAGGCAAGCAGTCAGCCATCACTTGTCCACCGAGTTGCTCACATGCTCGGCGTGAATGGCCCCGCAACAACTGTTGCCGCAGCCTGTGCATCGAGTGGATATGCTCTTGCGCTAGGGAAAACCTGGCTCGCAACCGGATTGGTAGATTCCTGTGTTGTTGGTGGATGCGATGTTCTTAGCCCAACAGCACTTGCTGCATTTCATAATCTTCGAGCGTTATCACGAAGAGATGACAATCCCCAAAAAGCTTCACGTCCTTTTGACAAGAATCGTGATGGTTTTGTCATGGGTGAAGGTGGTGTCTTTTTCGTACTTGAAAGACAACGTGAGGCAGAGGATCGACAATGCAAAATATACGGTGAACTAGCCGGAATCGGCATGTCGAGTGACGCGTCTCATATGGTCACACCGTGCAGTGATCCAGTCCAAGCATCTCGCGCAATCACTGAAGCACTTGCCGATGCAAATCTTTCACCAAAACAGGTTGATTACATAAACGCGCACGCTGCTGGCACTCCGGTCGGTGATGCTGCTGAGGCAGGAGCCATTCGCAATGCCTTTGGCACTGCAGCCGCAGAAATATTTGTCAGTTCAACGAAAAGCATGTCTGGACATCTCATTAGTGCGGCCGCCGCTTTTGAAGCACTTGCATGCCTTGTTGCAATTGAACGAAACATGGTCCCACCAACTCTCAACCTCGATGAGCCTGATGAAAACTGTTGCCTCAGGCATGTCCCACCTCAGTCAATTTCCTCACCAGTTCATGTAACTGCAAGCAATTCATTCGGCTTTGGTGGCTCAAACCTTTGCCTCGTTCTAAAAAGTGCCGCTTAGAAACTATTTCTTATCACCCTCCGGAGTCTTATTGTGCCTGATTCATCACCAGCCCTTCCATCACTTACACTTCCTGAAATTGGTTCTGCCACTGATACCGTGCTTGAGACACTCGTGGCTCATTGGCACGAAGTTGAACCACAGCATTCAGAAGATGGCCTTGCTGGCAAAGTCTGTGACCTCCATCAGTTCAATTTTCTCCTATGGCATGAAGAAGATATTGCGAGATCTCCCGATGTCACCGATGCAAAAATAGCTGCTGTTAAGCGTGCGATTGATAAGTACAACCAGGCTCGCAATGATGCGATTGAAAAGGTTGATGACTGGCTCATTCAGGACCTTGCAAACCGTGGTATCACGGCTGAAGACGATGCACCAGCAGCTACAGAAACACCTGGTGCTGCAATAGATCGGCTATCGATTCTTGAACTTCGACGCTACCACATGCGTGAACAACTCGAACGAGACGATGCCTCGCAGGAACACCGTGAAAAAGTCGCTCAGAAAATGGTCATACTTGATCAGCAAAGGGATCATCTCATCACTTCTCTCGACCGACTACTTCAAGAAATATTTTCTGGACAACGTCCTTTACGAGTCTTCCGGCAGATGAAGATGTACAACGATCCAGCAATGAATCCGTATCTGTACAAATCCGCCTCAAATCCAGTTACATGACCAAGAGAACAGGGTTGTCTGCGGAAAGAAATGCGTGTTACACATTCGGTCTTATGAATGATTTAACCTGAGATCATAGAAGAATATCGTGCATCACATCACCATGCACGTCGGTGAGACGGTAGTCTCTACCTTGATGACGGAACGTAAGTTTTGTGTGGTCGAATCCAAGAAGTTGAAGTATTGTGGCGTTGAGGTCATGCACGTGAACAGGGTTATTCGTAATTGAAAACCCTAATTCATCTGTTGCACCATAGATCGTTCCGGGCTTTGTGCCACCGCCAGCGAGCCACATCGTAAAAGCATTCTTATGATGATCACGACCCGGTTCCCGTTTTTTTGAGTGGGTGTATCTGCATTTCCTTGGGCCAGTGGTGTTCGGCCAAACTCACCTCCCCAGACCACAAGGGTTTCATCAAGTAAACCCCGTCTTCTCAAATCAGCCACAAGTGCAGCCATACCCTGATCAACATCACGGCATTTAGCAGGCAATCGAGTTTTAAGGTTCCCATGATGATCCCAGTCGGAATCAAACAGCTGCACAAAGCGTACTCCTCGTTCAATGAGTCGACGGGCAAGGAGACAGTTTGCTGCAAATGACGGCCTCCCTGGCTTCACGCCATAAAGTTCCAACGTCTCAACAGTCTCAGTCGACAAATCAGTTAGATCTGGAACGCTTGCCTGCATTCGAAATGCCATTTCATACTGGCTGATTCGTGTCGCAATTTCCGGGTCTTCAGTTTCGGCAAGGCGCAGAGAATTGAGACCGTTGACGGTATCAAGCAATCGCCGCCCATCTTTACGAGATCGACCGGCTGGATTGCTGAGATAGAGCACCGGGTCGCCACTGGAACGAAAACGAACGCCCTGATGAATGCTTGGCAAAAAACCGTTTGACCACAGCTGTGAACCAGCACCACCGGCAGGACCAGAGAGCAATACAACATATGCTGGAAGATTCTCGTTTTCACTTCCTAAACCATACGTTGTCCAAGCACCAAGGGAAGGCCGTCCACCGCGCCCGAATCCACTATGCATGAACATCTGGGTCGGAGCATGGTTGATTTCATCGGTGTGCAGACTGCGTACGACACACAATTCATCTGCCACACCCCCGAGGCAGGGAAGGTGTTCAACGACATCAAGCCCAACATTACCTTGCTTGGAGAATTGAAATGGTGAACCTGCAAGAACTTTTTTATCGCCGATAAATGCCAACTTTAAACCATCGAGTAATGCTTCCGGACAGTTTTCACCATGGCGCTTTGAAAGGACAGGCTTTGGGTCAAGCATGTCGAGCTGCGATGGCGCCCCCACCATATGGAGATGGATCACCGACTTCGCACGAGGCCTGAAGTGAGAAGCATGCCCAAGAGACCGATTTCTTACACCAGATTCTTGAGCCACCGGAGAATCGCTTGCCAACAATGTCGATAACCCAACTGCTGAGAGCCCTAAACCCTGCCGAAAAAAATGACGCCGAGACACATCAAGAAAATTCATTTTTTGATCAGGATTTGGCTGTCTCATACGACCTACCATGCTCTCAGTTTTTAGTGATTG
>JAUWWJ010000390.1 GCA_030616935.1 Planctomycetaceae bacterium | reverse complement strand
GTTGTCGCAACAGGCCCCGGTCCATTTACGGGCCTGAGAGTAGGCGTCACGACAGCAAAATCGCTTGCCTGGACAAATGACTGCCCCCTTGTAGGCGTTTCAACAGTATCCTGCCTGGCGACTCAGGCCGTTGCAGAATGCGGTTCGTGCGATCGAGTGGAGGTCATTTTTGATGCTGGCCGAGGAGAACTCTATGCCACAACAGCGTCACGACCAGCGGACAGCCTCATCTGGAAAATTAGTGAGGGCACGTTGAGGCAACCTGACGAGTGGCACAAAACGTTGGCTCAAGGCTCTCTCGTCACCGGTCCGGGCCTCGCCATGCAACACGATATTATTCATGAAATTAACGACAACCCCGGAACGCTGAAAGTCCCACCAGTCGCAGCATGGTATCCACACACCCGCACATTATCGTGTATTGGTCTGGCAATGTTTGAAAAGGGCATGACTACTCCACCAGCTGAATTAATGCCAGCATATCTAAGAGCCAGCTACGCTGAAGATCGTTCACGCACGTGAACGATACCCACCGTGAATTCCAAGAGCCCATTATTCCTCGGCGACACGTCTCCCCTGTATGACCGACTGCGAACGCACGGTACCATTAGGCACTGAGCAGGATTTTGGGCCGGATAGTTTATGGAGGACGCCTGACATGGGCTCCTTGCCGCCTGAAAAACATCCTGCGCCGTAACCATCGTTTTTAAGCGATACATTAATTTTTTCATTGAGTACGAAGTCACTGTCATGCAACCAATCCGCAAACTTCTTGTTGCGAATCGTAGTGAAATTGCCATCCGAGTCTTTCGTTCAGCACATGAACTCGGAATGCGAACCGTAGCAATTTATGCCCATGAAGACCGGTTCTCTTTACACCGTTTTAAAGCAGATGAAGCGTATGTTGTCGGACGCCCTGGCGAACCATTACGAAGCTACCTGGATATTGATGGAATCGTTTCGCTTGCAAAAGAACACAACGTTGATGCGATTCATCCGGGCTATGGCTTCCTCTCAGAAAACGCACAATTCGCTCGGGCTTGTAGCGACGCTGGAATCATCTTTGTTGGACCACGAGTCGAACTTTTAGAAAACCTCGGTGATAAAACCGCCGCTCGGGAACTCGCAGAGCGAGCTGGTGTCCCGATTCTCGCGGGGTCGTCACGCGCTCTCGAAAGCCCCGAAGAGGCCATTAAGACTGCCGAAGAACTCGGATTCCCTGTCATGCTCAAGGCGGCTCATGGTGGCGGTGGTCGTGGGATGCGAATTGTACGGAGCAAAGAGGATCTGCCAGCCGCACTCGAGAGTGCTCAGCGCGAAAGTAAAACTGCTTTTGGCAGTACAAGCGTCTTCATTGAAAAGTTTATCGAACGTGCCAGACACATCGAAGTACAACTTCTCGGAGATACGCACGGAAATCTTGTACACCTTTACGAGCGCGACTGTTCTGTTCAGCGCCGGCATCAAAAAGTTGTCGAGGTAGCTCCAGCGCCGAATATTCCTCCGACCATACGAGAGCAGATCTGTGACGCTGCAATCGCCATTGGACGCACTGCTAATTATGAAAATGCCGGAACAGTTGAATTCCTTGTCGATGCTGACGCCGACAGATTTTATTTCATCGAAGTCAATCCACGTATTCAGGTTGAACACACCGTGACCGAAGAGATCACAGGTGTTGATATTGTTCGCAGACAGCTACAGATTGCTGCGGGCAAAAAATTGACAGATCCAGAAATCGGGCTGGGAGACCAAAGTGCCATACGCACGATGGGGGCCGCCATCCAATGTCGGGTTACAACGGAAGATCCGGAAAACCGTTTCCTGCCAGATTATGGTCGAATTACAGCGTACCGTTCAGCAAGTGGGATGGGGATTCGACTCGATGCAGGCACAGCCTTCTCTGGAGCCGTTGTCACGCCATACTTTGACTCACTCTTGGTGAAAGTAACTGCACGAGGGCTCTCTCACGCCGAAACAGCCGGTCATATCGAACGATGTCTCCAAGAGTTTCGTGTACGAGGAGTCAAAACCAATATCCCGTTCCTTATCAACCTTGTAACGCACCCAGAGTTTCTCGCAGGGAATTGCACCACACGATTCATCGATGAAACACAGAGCCTTTTCGACTTCCCGATTCGGCAGGATCGTGCCACTCGCCTCCTCAACTTTCTTGCTGAAACCATCGTAAATGGTAATCCGCTGATGAAAAACCGTCAGCCAGTTGTGCGTCGAAGTCCAGCAATTGTACCAGCGTTTGATTCCCAGCAGCCCCCTCCAGCCGGTAGTCGGACAAAACTTCTTGAACTCGGACCAGAGAAATTTGCTGCCTCCCTTCGGTCGCACAAAGGCCTTTACCTAACAGACACCACAATGCGTGACGCCCATCAGTCACTCTTAGCAACTCGCATGAGAAGCTATGACATGATCGCCGTTGCTGACGCGTATGCCAGGCTTGCAAGCGGCCTCTTTTCACTCGAGATGTGGGGTGGTGCAACCTTCGATACCGCGATGCGATTTCTGAAGGAGTGTCCTTGGGAGCGTTTGACCCGACTGCGTGAAAAGGTACCAAACATTCTTTTCCAAATGCTTCTTCGTGCAAGTAATGCCGTGGGATACACAAATTATCCTGACATTGTTTTTCAAGGATTTGTCAGGGAATCTGCATCGGCTGGAATCGACGTATTCCGAGTTTTTGATCCATTGAACTGGGTCCCGAACATGGAAGTCGCCATGACAGCTGTTCAGGAGAGTGGGGCCCTGTGCGAAGCCACTGTCTGCTACACCGGT